>WFQT01000101.1 GCA_015486895.1 Anaerolineae bacterium | reverse complement strand
TGGGCTAGGCTCTCAACTTGTGATCTTATCTCATCCACATCGATCCGCTCAACCAGAACACGCTCCGAGCCGATCGAAAGCCCCCTGCGCACCTGATCGATCTCCTCCCACCTAGCATTCCGCACGTTCATGATCTCAAGCACCTTCGCCGCGTAACGGGGAACATAGGGGATGAGCATCACCGCCATCGCCTTCACCAGGTGGAACGCGCTTCCCACAGCGACATCATCATTATTCGCCCACGGCGCCTTCCGCTGGAAGTACTCGTTTCCGTAAACAGCGAGCGAACACGCCTCGCGCAGAGCGTGGCTCAGGCTGGCCTCATCCATCGCTTTATCGTAGGAAGCGACCGCGCCGGCTATCCGCTCCTTCACCTCATCGTCGATCTCCACATCCGGTACGACTTGTCCGTATTTATCCTGCACGAACGACAGGACACGGTTGATCAGGTTGGCCACGTTGGAGATGAAGACACCGTTGACCGCCTTTCCCAACTCCTCCCACGAGAAATTCACATCGCGCCCCTCTGGCCGGTTGTAGAGGAGATAGAAGCGCCACAGCTGCGAATCCATCACCTCGAGCGCATCGTCGCAGTACAGGCCAACCCCGCGGCTCTTGGAGAAGCTGTCCCCGCCAATCCAGTTCAGGTACTCCGTGGCGGCGATCTGGTCGGGCAGGTGGTACCCGCGTCCCGAGGCGATGAGCTGCCCGGGGAAGATCAGGGTGTGAAAGGGGATGTTATCCTTGCCGATGGCGTAGATCTGATGCACATCATCGCCGAACCAAAAATCCTTCCAACCGTCATCCCCTTGGTAGTGCTCGATCGCGGCGGAGACGTAGCCGAGCGCCGCCTCGCCCCACACGTAGATCACCTTCCCCTCGGCTCCCTCAAACGGAGCGGGTATTCCCCAGTCGATGTCGCGGGTCATCGCCCGCGGCTTCAGGCCATCCGAGATCATCTGCTGTGTGAACTGATGCACGTTCCCCTGGAAATTCCGCGAGGCCACGTACTCCTGCAACTGCGGCGACAGCTTGGCGAGATCGAGGTACCAGTGCTTTGTAGAGCGAAACTCGATGTCCCCCTTCCCGCAGAAGCTGCAGACAGGGTTAATCAGCTCCTCCGGCTCCAGCATCGCACCGCAGTTATCGCACTGATTCCCAAGTGCGTGCTCGTAGCCGCAGCGCGGGCACGTCCCGGAGATGAACCGATCGGCGAGGAAAACCTTACAGTTGCGGCAGTAGGCGCGATCCTCGTCCTTGGTCGTTATGAACCCGTTCCTCTCCATGTCGAGATAGATCTTCTGCACGAAATCCCTGTGCACCGGCGACTCGGTCGTCGTGTAGTTATCGAACTCGATTCCGAAGCCCTCTATCACCGCGCAGATCTTCTCGTGGTTGCGCTGAGCGAGCTGCGCTGGCGTGATCCCCAGTTGCTTTGCCTCGTACTCGATGCGCGTACCGTGCGCGTCGCTTCCCGAGACGTAGAGGACATCGCGTCCGCGCAGGCGGTAGTAACGGGTGAACACATCTCCGGAAAGGAGCGACGAGACGAGGTTCCCAAGATGAGGGACCCCCGACGCATACGGCCACGCGCTGCACACAAGCACTCGTTTCTTGTCCATACCTTCTCCACTTCCAGATGTAAGAGAGCATTATACCCCGAAATCCTGCTAGCTTCTATCGATCAGCGGCGGCAAGGTCAAGACAAGCGCCATGAATCGTGCTTGTACGGGAATGTGTAAGGTTATAAACTAATACCTACAATGCGGAAGCAACTTCGGCAGGTAAGCTGGTCGATGGTGAAGAGAAGCTGCGAAATGCGTTCTGGGCGGACCGATCGAGGAACGCCATGAACGTATTCAACATTCGTGGCAAGCTCATATCCGATTACGCTTCCTTTGTCACAAGCTACATCAACGCCCGCAAATTGGTGAATGCCATTACAAGGGGATATCATGCTCAGTATGGGAGTTTTACCGAATGCATCTAATCAGAAATACCGGTACTGAACGCACCGTAGACCTAGTTAAAAGAGCTTCAAAAAACGCGGCACACCTGGATCTGATTACGCAGGATGTATCTCTCTATGCTTTCGAAGAACTGCTAGAGGTCTTAACACGATTTGCGACAGCCCGCGTCATTGCACCAAATGGCAGTCAGCATTACAACCTATTAGGGAGTGATGCAGACCGCTCTTATCGCAACCATCTACAGAACCAATGGTTAGCAGGGCGCCTAATCCAGTGGCTAGAAGAGATAGCCAACTTTCGAGAGGCGGGGGGATTAGTACCTCAAAGCATGCTGGTTTTGTCAGACGAGTCTAAGACCTCGATTTTTGGTCTATTGGGTGCCTTTTCATTCACCACAGATGGGCTCGGTATTACACCAGGAAATCCGCTCGGCTTGATCCAAGCTACTGAGACAGAGGATGAAGCAGCGCAACTATCTGCCTGGTTTGAGCAACAATGGGAAATGCTTCCTCGGATGAATGTTCAAGACTCGGCCTTGCTAAGCACCCTGCAACAGATATCCGCGGATCGCGCACCATACGCTATCTACGCCTTGATACTGCACAACCTGTTCAAGGATCGTGATGGCTCGCTGAACGAAGAGCAGGTTATCAAAGCAGCGACGGGTATCCATCAAACCAAGGTATGGCAAAAGCTGTATAAGTTCCAAAAAGATGCTGCGATTGGCGCAATTGACAAACTCGACCGATTCGGAGGTTGCATCATCGCGGACAGCGTCGGTTTGGGTAAAACCTTCGAAGCGCTTGCAGTAATCAAGTATTATGAGCTTCGCAATGACCGCGTGTTGGTATTGGCACCAAAACGCCTGCGCGATAACTGGACCCTGTATCGGGCCAATGATTGGCGCAATCCACTTGCAGATGACCGCTTCAACTACGACGTGCTCAATCACACGGACCTATCCCGTGACTGGGGTATGTCAGGCGACATAGACCTAGCACATATTAACTGGGGTAATTATGACCTGGTAGTCATCGACGAATCGCATAATTTTCGTAACAAGGTCAGCTATAAGGACCGTGAAAGCCGCTATGACCGCTTGATGCGGCGCATCATTCGTGAAGGCGTCAAAACCCGGGTGCTAATGCTTTCAGCAACCCCCGTTAACAACCGGCTTGCTGACCTTAAGAACCAGATAGCCTTTATCACAGAAGGCGAGGATGACGCACTATTGGATCATGGTATCAAGAGCATTGATGTAACCACACGCCATGCCCAGAAGCAGTTTAACCGCTGGCTTGGACTGCCAGAAGCCGAACGGACGCCTGCTCGCCTGATGGAAATGCTTGGCTTTGACTACTTCAAACTGCTTGATTTATTGACCATAGCCCGCTCGCGCAAGCATATTGAGAAATATTACGGCCTAGAGGAAACCGGTGAATTCCCAGAGAGACTCAAGCCCATCAACGTTAAGCCCGACGTAGATATCCAGGGCAAGTTTCCTCCAATTGAACACATCAATCACGAGATTCGTCGCTTGCACCTGGCGGCCTATGCGCCTCTGCGCTACGTGCTGGAGAGCAAACGAGCCGAGTACGACGCCAAGTATAGCACGCAAATTCGGGATGGTGAGTCCATATTCCGCCAGGCTGACCGAGAAGAAAGCCTGGTTCAGCTGATGCGCGTCAATCTGCTCAAACGCATGGAAAGTTCTGTCTACTCATTCGCATTGACCTTGGAACGCCAGTTAGCGGATGTAGAGCACCTGCTAGAAAAGATCGAGGCTGTAGAGACGCAAGCGGTAGATGAACTTGACATTTGTGACGTAGACATAGAGGACCCTACCTTCGAAAGCTTGTTGGTTGGGAGAAAAGTTAAGGTGCTGCTGCAAGATGTAGATCGTATCCGCTGGCGCCAAGACCTTACTGAAGACCGTAACCGCCTTAAGGTACTACTAGCCGCCGCGAGGGCCGTTTCTCCAGAGGACGATGCGAAGCTGCAAGAACTACAAAGAATAATTACCGAGAAAATAAAACACCCCATCAATCCGAACAACCGCAAGGTGATCGTCTTTTCCGCCTTCGCAGACACCGCACACTATTTGTACGACCAGCTTGCTGACTGGGCCAAGGAACAACACGGTATCCACGCGGCGTTAGTCACTGGCTCGGGAGGAATTCAAACGACCTTACCGGGAATTCGTCGAGATATGGCCTCCATATTGAGCGCGTTTGCTCCCCGTGCCAAGGAACGCCCCGAGGAACTGGCCGATGAAGGAGAAATTGACCTACTGATAGCCACAGACTGCAT
Source organism: Anaerolineae bacterium (assembly GCA_015486895.1). Lineage (GTDB taxonomy): Bacteria > Chloroflexota > Anaerolineae > JAADDB01 > JAADDB01 > S014-12. The sequence continues at coordinate 7,985 of WFQT01000101.1, read as the reverse complement.
CTCCGAGGGGCAAAACCTGCAAGATTGCGACTGGCTCATCAATTATGACATCCACTGGAACCCGGTACGCATCATCCAGCGTTTCGGACGCATTGACCGCATTGGCTCACCCAATACACAGATCCAGCTCGTCAACTTCTGGCCCAACATGGAACTGGACGAATACATCAATCTGGAGGCACGGGTGAGTGGCCGCATGGTGCTCTTGGACATCTCCGCGACCGGTGAGGAGAACCTGATCGAGGCCCAATCGGGCGATCCTATGAACGATCTCGAGTATCGGCGCAAGCAATTGCTCAAGCTGCAGGAGACCGTGATCGATTTAGAAGACCTCTCTACAGGCATTTCCATCACCGACCTCACCCTCTCCGATTTCCGCATGGACCTGTCCCGTTATTTGGAGGAACACCCCAACACCCTGGAACGAATGCCCCTGGGCACATTTGCCATTACAACCTCCGCTGACGAAGATATCTCGCCAGGCATCGTCTTTTGCCTGCAAATGGTCGGTGATGCCGCGCAGCAGGCGTTCGAATCTAACTACCCACTGGCTCCCTACGCGCTGGTGCATGTTTCCATGGACGGTGTTGTTAACTTGCCTTACACCCAGGCCAAGAAGATGTTGGATGTGCTCAAACGCACCTGCATTGGCAGGAAACTGCCTGATAGCGAGGCAATCGCGCGATGGAAGCGCCAAACAAAGAACGGGGCTGACATGAGCAAGGCGCGAAAACTACTGGCCGAAGCCACGGCTTCCATTGCAGGCAAGAACCAAGAACGAGCTATTGAGAGCCTGTTTAAGCCTGGTGGCACTCACGCACTCAAGGGAGAGTTCGCCGGACAAGACGATGTGGAGGTCATCGCCTGGCTGGCGATTTTGCCAGAGGAAGCGCCATGAACGCCCAGCGGTTGATCGAAATGCTTTCGCTGCCCATTGGTAGTCGAGTGGATCAGAAAGTCCCCAAAACGGTCCTCAGCGAACACGCTGCAACAACGGCTGCCGACCGGCGGGCAATCAAGGACAACATAGAAGGGCTTTGGTGGCTAGCCTCTCTCAAGCCCAACACCATCGGCGTGCCGCCCTTTGCAGACGATCAGCGCGAATACCTGGAAATTGCCGTACTGCACTTCAAGCTACGCGGCACATTAAAATCAGCAAAGTCAACACGGCTGATTGAGCTGCTGCACCGTGCCATTCCCTACCCGGTATTACTGGTCACCGAGCAAGAAGATGCCCTATCTCTGTCGCTGGCGCACAAGCGGTGGGCGCAAAACGAAAAAGACAAGATGGTGCTGGAAGATGGTTACCCACACACAACAGAAGTCACGGGCGATGCACCGGAGGCTTTTTTTCACGATCTAGCCCTGGACCGACAGCCGCACATTCATCTGTTTGCGCTCTACCAAGGCTGGCTGGCATGCCTTGTCGCACTGGATGCCTGGCAAGAAACAGGGCATTACCGTGCGCTGCAAGGTATTGACCGCTTGCCGGAAAGTCGGCAACATCTGCACAAGGCGCGTGAGCTGGCGCATGAAATCGCTCGCCTGCGCAAACAGGCGGCAAAGGAACGTCAAATGGCACGACAGGTTGAATTGAATTTGCAGATCAAACAGCTCGAGGCACAACGCAGTGCCCTGTTGGAGCAATTAGCTCAAGGAGTCTAAGTCCATGACCATGGAAAAAGTCACGCCTGATCAGCCCGAAGCTCAATCCGTCGATTTGATTGCCGAAAACGTGGAAAAACTCAAAGCGTTGTTTCCGGAGATCATCACTGAAGGGCCGGAAGGGCTTTCAATCAATGTAGATGTGATTAAGGCTCTGGTGGGCGACCAAACCGTTACTGACTGCGACGAAAAGTATGGCCTCAACTGGTTCGGCAAGCGCCGCGCGCGCCGGCTGGCCTTGACCCCGAGTACCGGCACCCTGCGTCCTGCTCCTGAAGAAAGCGAAAACTGGGATACTACCAAGAATATCTTTATCGAGGGAGATAACCTGGAGGTGCTCAAGCTGCTGCAAAAGAGCTATGCAGGCAAGATTAAGCTGATCTATATCGATCCACCCTACAACACCGGCAAGGACAGAATCTACAAAGACGATTTCCAGGACAACATCAGGAATTACAAAAAGTTTACCAAACAGGTAGATGAAGAAGGTTCGCCATTCAACACAAATACCGAAGCCAGCGGGCGATTTCATACCAATTGGTTAAATATGATGTATTCTCGTTTGAAATTAACTAGAAATTTATTAAGGGAAAATGGCGTACTATGCATCACAATCGACGATAATGAGAGTTTTCATCTATGACAGTTACTAAATGAAGTTTTCGGCAGAGATAACTTTGTCGCCAATGTAGTATGGAATCACACGAAACAGAGTAAAAATGATGAGAAATACTTTTCTAGACACCATAACCAGATTCTTGTGTTCCGCAAAAGTGAAAAACTAGAGCCATTCCAATTTGAAAGGACTGAAGAAGACAATAGGAACTACTCGAATCCCGACAATGATCCGCGGGGTCTATGGCGTTCAGGAGACGTTCGGAGTCCGAATTATAGGGAAACACTAAGGTTCTATATAACTACTCCTTCAGGTAAAAAGATACCCCCTCCAGATAACGGATGGAGATGGAGCGAGAAAAGCATCCAAGATAAGATTTCGACTGGAGAAATTATATTTGCAGATAATGAGTCGCGGATAGTACGAAAGATATATCTATCTGAACAGAAAGGAAGAACTCCAGAAAACCTATGGTTAGCTGCATTTGCCGGCACAACGCGCCAGGCTAATGCTGAAATAAAGATTATTTTTGGATGTGTACCATTTGATACTCCAAAACCAGTGTCTCTAGCGCAGAAGATACTTTCTCTTGGAACTGATGCAACAAAGGAAGATATTGTTCTTGACTTTTTTGCTGGCTCCGGGACCACCGGCCACGCCGTCTTAGCCCAAAACGCAAAGGACGGCGGTAATCGCCGCTATATCCTTGTCCAGCTCCCTGAACCACTAAATCCGAAAAAGAAAGAGCAAAAGACCGCCGCCGAATTTTGCGATAAGTTGGGTAAGCCCCGCACCATTGCTGAGCTTACCAAGGAACGCCTGCGCCGCGCCGCAAAGAAGATCAAAGACGAAAATCCCCTGTTTGCTGGCGACACTGGCTTCCGCGTGTTCAAGCTGGACAGCTCTAATATCAAGGCTTGGAATCCTCAGCCAGAGGATGTAGAGGCGCAACTGGAAGCCTTTGTCGACCATGTCGAGAAAGACCGCACCGAGGCAGATTTGCTCTATGAGCTACTGCTGAAGCTGGGGCTGGATCTCTGCGTACCCATCGAGCAAAAGGAGATTGCCGGCAAGACTGTCCACGCCATCGGCGGTGGCGTGCTCATGGCCTGCTTGGCTGAAAAGATCATGGCTAAAGAGACAGAACCGCTGGCGCTCGGCATTGTTGAATGGCACAAAAAACTGGCTCCGGCAGGTGATACAACATGCGTATTTCGTGATAGTGCCTTTGAGAACGATGTTGCCAAAGCCAATCTCGCCGCCATTTTGGAACAATCCGGTATCCAGAATGTGCGCAGTCTGTAGGGAGTGCTGGTGATGAAACTATACTTCGAACCCAATCTCGACTTCCAATTGCAGGCCATCGAGGCTGTATGCGATTTGTTCCAGGGGCAAGAGCTGTGCCGAACCGAGTTCACAGTGATAAAAGGCGCTCCAGGTGACATGTTCCTTTCGGGCATGGAGTTCGATTTGGGTATCGGTAATCGGCTTACCTTGCTGGATGAGGATATTCTGAAAAACCTGCAAGAAGTGCAGCTGCGTAACGGGTTGCCGATCGACTCTACGCTACGTTCCGGGGATTTCACTGTGGAAATGGAAACCGGCACCGGCAAAACCTACGTCTATCTCCGGACGATCTTCGAGCTGAATAAACGCTACGGCTTTACTAAGTTCGTGATCGTGGTGCCCTCCGTCGCCATCAAGGAGGGCGTCTACAAGACCCTACAAATCACCGAAGACCACTTCAAGAGCCTCTATGCCGGTGTGCCATTTGATTACTTTATTTACGATTCCGCGAAACTGGGGAAGGTGCGCAATTTTGCTACCAGCTCAAACATACAAATTATGGTGGTAACGGTCGGGGCCATAAATAAGAAAACCGTCAACAATCTCTATAAAGATAGCGAGAAGACCGGTGGCGAGAAGCCTATCGATTTGATTCGGGCGACCAAACCGATCCTGATCGTAGACGAACCGCAAAGCGTGGACGGAGGCCTTAAGGGCAAGGGCAAAGAGGCGCTGGAAGCCATGAACCCACTGTGCGCCCTGCGCTATTCAGCCACCCATGTGCATAAGCATCACATGGTGTATCGCTTGGATGCCGTAGACGCTTACGAGCGCAAGTTGGTCAAGCAGATTGAGGTGGCCGCTGCCACCGTCCAGGCCGGGTACAACAAGCCCTATGTACGATTGGTCAAGGTGCAGAGCAAGCATAGCGTGATTTCAGCCGTGGTGGAGCTTGATGTGCAGACCAAAACAGGTGTGAAACGCAAGGAAGTCACTGTCTATGACGGTGATGATCTGGAGCAGGCTACTGGCCGTGAAGTCTATGCCAACCACACCATCGGTGAAATATCCGTAGGCAAGGGGAATCAGTATGTGGAGCTGCGTTACCCCGGTGGTGAGGTATTCCTACAACCGGGGCAGGCTTATGGAGATGTCGATAGGACCGCACTTGCCCGCCAGATGATCCGCCGTACGATCAAGGAACACTTGGAGAAAGAGCTGCGCTTACGCCCACGGAGGATCAAGGTACTGTCTCTATTTTTCATCGACGAGGTAGCCAAGTATCGCCAGTACGATGAGGAGGGTAATCCTGTCAAGGGCGAATACGCCAGGATCTTCGAAGAAGAGTATGCCCGCGCCATTAAGCGGCCTGAGTATCAATCTTTGTTTAAGAAAGTCGGCTTTGATCATCCGCCAGAATCTGTGCACAACGGCTACTTTTCTATCGACCGCAAGAGACTTGGCGGCAAGATGGTGGAAGTCGTCAAGGACACCCACGGCGATAGCAAGGCGGATGAGGACACTTACAGCCTCATCATGCGAGACAAAGAGCGACTGCTCAGCCTGAATGAGCCATTAAAATTCATTTTCTCCCATTCGGCACTACGGGAGGGCTGGGACAATCCCAATGTCTTTCAGATCTGCACTCTACGCAATATCCGAACGGAAAGAGAGCGCCGCCAGTCAATCGGGCGAGGTCTGCGATTGTGCGTGGATCAGTCAGGCCATCGTGTACGTGGATTTGAGGTCAATACGCTCACTGTCGTCGCCAACGAAAGCTATGAAGATTTTGCCAAGAACTTGCAGAAGGAAATCGAGGAGGATACCGGCATTCGTTTTGGCGTGGTGGAAAAGCACCAGTTTGCTGCCATTCCCGTTGTTACAGCAGACGGAAGTGAAAAACCTTTAGGAGCCGAACAGTCAGAAGCGCTTTGGACCTTTCTCAAAGATAAGGGATATCTGGACAGCAAGGAGCGTGTACAAGATTTGCTCCGCACCGCACTTAGAGAGAACACACTGGAACTGCCGCCGGAATTTGAACCGCAGAAGGAGAAGATAATCGGTATCTTGAAGAAAGCGACCGGGCGTCTTGAAGTCAAAAATGCTGACGAGCGCCGTCAGGTCAAATTGCGTAAGGAAGTATTCTTAAGCGAAGATTTCAAGGACCTTTGGGAACGCATTAAGCATAAAACCACCTATCGTCTCTCCTTTGACAATGAGAAACTGATCGCCGAATGCGTCCAGGCGATTGCTGAAGCTCCACCAATCAGCAAAACCCGCCTGCAATGGCGTAAAGCCGACATTCCCATTGGTAGAGCAGGTGTGTGGGCAGAAGAAAGAGATGGTGCTGCGACCATCACGCTTGACGAGCAGGATATTGAACTGCCGGATTTGCTTACAGAACTGCAGGATCGCACCCAGCTGACACGACGTACGTTGTTAAAGATACTTAAGGATAGCGGTCGGTTAGATGGCTTTAAGCGCAATCCGCAGGCATTTATCGACCTGGCAGCGGATGCTATTAACAAAGCTAAGCAACTGGCACTTGTGGATGGGATCAAGTACCAGCGATTGGGCGAATACTATGTCCAGGAGCTGTTCGAGCAGGAGGAACTCTCTGGCTATCTAAAGAACATGCTGCAGAATACAAAGAAATCGGTATACGAACATGTAGTGTACGACTCACCAACTGAACGACGGTTTGCTGAAGAAATGGAGAGGTTCGATGCTGTCAAGCTCTACGCCAAATTGCCCGGCTGGTTCAAAGTGCCTACGCCTCTCGGTAGCTACAATCCTGACTGGGCTGTGTTGGTGGATACAGATGAAGGCGAGAAGCTGTATTTCGTAGTAGAAACCAAAGGGTCAGTTCATGCTAATGACCTGCGGCACAAGGAAGGAGCCAAGATTGCATGCGGCAAAAGGCATTTTGAAGCGATTGCCGAAGTGCACGAAAATCCGGCCAAATATGTAGTCGCCACGGAATGGCGCGATGTGCCTATTTCTTGATAGACGCTTTCCCGAACCTGAAACCGTGGGAAGATGGACAAGGGCCCGCCCAGGAGAACGCAACCTAGGCTATATGTTAGTTCGATGAAAAACAATGACCGTAAGTCAACAAATTGGATTTGCCTTCTCACTGAGTGGGCTGGTTGTAACCTAGATAGATGGATGATGACTCTAGGGCTTAGGGTCATTAGCATTTCGTCCGAACTTGGTCAGGGCGTAATCGAAGGGATAAGGAAAGCCGGACCGACGATCACATTGGAAATACAGTATAAGAATAAGGGTTTGGTGTTAGTTGATTCCTCTAACTTTGTTCATACGAATCGATTGTTAAACATCCCCGCCAATCTTCGTAAACGAATCCAACAAGAACCATCGATAACCTCTTCAACCCGTAAACGCAAAGAGGCCAGATACGAGACAACAATCTTTTGCAGAAATTGCGGATACAGTTCCAGAGTGCAGCTCTTAGAATCGGAACTGGACGGATTCGAATGGGAGTGTCCGCAATGTGATTATATAGGCGTCTATCAGGCTCATCCTCGACGGACCAATCGATTGAGAGATAGCAGGTAGAGTCATATGTCAACCTCCATGCTTGATGTTTCTATGCGAGTGCGAGGAAAACCAGTCGCGACATGAAAAGCGCAACGTGGTAGACATCCAACGTGGCAGACAAGCTGCGCACGCTACAATGGCTTTTTCATGATATCTTCGAGTCCTTCGTGGTTGCTGCATGCTATCTAGTTGGTTACATCGTGCTTAGATATGCTTGACACCTTGCGCACAATCTCAACAAAGAGTAAAGTAAGAAAAGTAAGATCTTGAGGCCTGGGAGTGATGCCATGAGTATGACCATCGATAAGACGCGACTATCAAGCAAGGGACAGGTTGTAATTCCAAAAAGAATTCGCGATGAGATGCAGATAAAGGCCGGAGATGACCTCGTTGTAATCCGTAAGGGGAACCAAATCATCATTCGCCCATTGACCTTGGAAACTCTGATTCTGGAAGCACGCGAAGCGTACGAACAGGGGCAGACTAAGACAACAGAAGAAATATTCCAAGAGCTGTGAGAGATCAGTGGATTGTGCATTGGAGCCCCCGCGCAGAGCGATTCGCCCGTAAATTGGGAAAGGGGCCGGTCAGAGACAGAATACGCAAGGAGGTTGACTCCCTTTCCAGTTATCCCAAACGGGGCAAGTATTTCCCCAATCATGATGTGTATTCTCTGAGAATCGGAACGCCAGGCGGAGAGTATCGGGCAATCTACCAATTGATTCCCGAACGGCAAGTGGTCCTGATTATCCTTGTTGCTTCACGCGAGCAAGTTTACAAGATTCTTGGTCGGCTGTGAGCAAACACCTCGAGCCATAAAGGCTGGTGATTATCAAGCCTATTTGGAGCGACTAGC
>WFQT01000100.1 GCA_015486895.1 Anaerolineae bacterium | reverse complement strand
GGTGAAATTTAGCACCGGCCGTTGCTCCGGATGTTCTTCCATTTCTGACGGCGCTAAAAAGATGGTGCCGCTGGTGTTGCCCCCTTCTGGGCGCAGCAAAATGCCGTGCAAAATACCTGTCTTGATCTTCTGGGCCAATGAGGTCACATTAAAGGTGTACCACTGGTCTCGCTCGCTCAAGGTTTGCTGGTCTGCCGGCTGCCCAGAACGGTCGTTAGCTGTGTCATTCGCACCGCCTGCACCCCATGGCGTGCCGCTGGCTGCTTCGTTCCAGGTTACAGTGTTGATGTCCCACGTCCGCGTGACGCCGTAAGCCGATATCTGCAAACTGGTGTTGTTTGGACTCCGGAAGGTCGTGTAGGTTTGCAGGGTAGCGCTGGTAACCACCGCTGATTGGGGCAGGAAGGAAAAATTGAATCCGAGGAGCGCCGAGCGGTCTTCCTGTTGGCGGCCATTGTCCCACGCTAAGCGCAGCCAATTAACATTGCCTTCGCCGCTTTGGCTGTACTTGGCGTTAGGCGCTTTGCGGTTGAGGTACGTGTCGACGATGCTGCCTAAAGGCGCCAGCCCTTGCTGTAGTCGCAAATGGTTACTAACTAAGGTCAGGGTACCGAAAGAGAGCGAAGGCAGGGATGGATCTTTCCCATCTTTGACTAAGTAGTGCTCTACACCTTGGCCATCATTATCTTGGAGGGCGAAGTCGAAGCCGATTTTCTGCCCGCCAGATAGGGTTGTTGTCATTTGCCCGGTGGGGATGAAGAGTTCCACATTGTAGCCGCTGCCTGTCGTTTGCACTGTGGCTTGAACGGCTTCGGTGGGGGCGTTACCGTCGAAAACCTGGCCGGCAGCCGTAATTTTGTACAGGTGATCGTGACCTGTCGTCTTGCTCCGGGAGTAATCCCCGTCAATGCCGAGGATGACGGTATCATCGCTGCTGTTGCCGGTGGCGGTGACAACGTCGTCGTTTACGTGTATCCCAAAATAGACGCCGGCATCCGTCCAGTAGGTCTGCAAAACGCCGCTGATGTCCGCGGCAGTCGGGATGACAGTGCTATCCATGAAATGTGCCGTGGCAGCCGTCAAAGTTACCGACCCGCTTTGCGCTGGCCAATCGGTTAGGTTGCCATCTACGGTGAGGGGGGCGCTGAGCTTGAAGTCATTCAACGCTGAAGGGGCACCAATATAGCGAAGGATAGTACCGTAATCGCCGGTAAGCCAGATTTTGTTCCTATCTGTAGCGTGGATGGCAAAGAGTACCCGGGCGTCCGGCAGTTCTTCCGGAAGCCATGTCTTGCCGCCATCGTGGGTGAAGGCGACGACGGCACCGGTGAACTGGGTATTGTAGGTGCAACGGGCCAAGGGGCAGTGTCCACCTACAACGATGCCGTTATTGTTGTCCAAGAACTTGACGTCTTCCCAGGTGACGTCACTGACGCTCGGGGGCATTTCTTGCAAAGCCCATGAGGCTTTCACACGACCGCCTGTGGTCGTGTGCCAGATGGTTGCATGGGCGCCCACGGCCCATCCTTCCTGAGCATCGACGAAGGATGCGGCGTAAAGCCAATTGGGCGGTGTCAAATCGGCCCGAGCCCAGCCGCCGTTGACGCCGTTGATGGAGGAGACAATGATCCCGTCCGGCCCGACGCCCCAATAGTGTTGGTGATCCGGTAAGGCGTCCATGTGGAGACGGACAGAGACGATGTTACGTCCTGTCCAGCTCAGGTCGGTGGTTTGCCAATTGTCACCGAAATCTTCAGTGGTGTAGATATGCCCGAACCCGGCAGACGTGATACCGAAGCCATCGGGGAAGAGCTTCAGCCCTTTGAGCCAGCTTTCCACGCCGGGAATTTGGTGCAGCACCCAGGTTTTGCCGCCGTCGCTGGTATTATAAGTGACACTGCGCCGACCAATGGCCAACCCGTGCTGGCTATCCACGAAGCGGATGCCGTTAATCTCAGGGCGGACATCAGGTAGATTGTCGGGCAGATAGGGCAGAAACTGTTCTCCCCAGGTTTTGCCGCCGTCCGCTGTGTGCAGAACAGCACCTTTGGTATCAAAAGCCTGCCCGCCGGCCCAACCATTTTGGTTGTCGCCGAAGGTTACCCCGTAAAACTGATAAATGCCGCCACGGATCGGCGAATCCCAGGTAGTGCCCCGGTCACTGCTGTGGATCAGGGTGAAATTGCTGCCCACGCACCAGATGTTGTTCGCATCAATAGCGATCATTTGGGTTAGCGTGTGACCGTAGCCGGTTGGCACGACAACGAAATTGACACCATCGTCACTGCGATACATTTTGCCGCCGACGCCGGCGATCCAGATGGCGCCATCTGGGGCAATGGTTACAGCGCGAAGGCTATAATCGATGCTTTCGATGACGACCTGGCTCCAGGTTGTTCCGCCGTCGGTCGTGTGCAATAACGTGCCTGAATCACCAACAGCCCAGCCGTTGTTGGCGTCGCTGAAAGCAATGTCGTATAGAGTTGCTCCGTCGCTGCGCTGTGTAGTCCAGTTCTGGCCGCCATCTGTAGTTGCCAGAATGTAAGCGCCACCAACAGCCCAGCCGTGTTGTGCATCGGTGAAACAAAGTGCGTCGATCCCGGCGCTAATGCCGCTGGTTTGGGTAATCCAGGTTTGACCGCTGTCGTTCGTTGCTAGAATTGTGCCGCCTTCGCCGACAATCCAGCCATGGTTTTCGTCAACGAACTCCATTTTATTTAGGGTTTCGTTCGTGCCGCTGTCGACATGTTGCCAGGTGGCGCCGCCGTTCTTGGTGGAAAAGATGTGGCCGCTTTCGCCAACGACAAAACCTTTTTGCGGTGTGAGGAAATCGACGCTCATTAAATCGGCACGAGTGCCGGAAATGGTACGGACGCCCCAGTTATTG
>WFQT01000099.1 GCA_015486895.1 Anaerolineae bacterium | reverse complement strand
TACTTTCCCGGCCTTTTTGCGCGCCAGGTGAGATGATTTCCCCGAAAACAGTCTCTTATTGCCCCCGCAGTGGGTTCATGGAAGCAGATCGCGGGTTCGATGGTTGCAGCAGATGCAAGTTGGCGATGTAGCGGCGGGAGATGCAGCACCCCGAACTAGACAGGCTATGCTGGTGAATATGGTTTGCGTGCGAGATGCTGTCGCCGTATCAGGATGCTCCCTCATTCAATGCCCTCCACATTGTGAACACCAAGACAGGTACTGTTTCTCTGATTCCGTCTGAAGCAGAACAATCTATGAGTCCCATCTCTGGTGAATACTGAGGGAAACAGGACACATCGTCTAGCTATGAGCAAGCAATTTGGGGCGTAGACTGGCACCGGGGGGCTGAACAAAAAGGGAGCTACTCCAAGGTTGACCAAGATGATTGTCCCAACGCGTAATTTTCGGGGTTGGAGGAAGATTTTTGCAATTTTCCCCTTGACAAATTGTGGGTGCTGTGATATACTATTGGATAGGTGATCATACCAATATATCATAGGTTCATAATATGACCATATAATATACTGCTTCTTGAGGAGGGGGTATGTCTATGTCTTTCAACGCACCAGGGTTTCAGTCAGTGCAAAACAGGAAGCTCTTTGATCAAATAAACCAGCAGATACTCAAAACGATTGTTTCAGGTCAGTATGGAGCTGGTGATTTACTTCCTACAGAACGTGATCTCGCGGAAATTTTTGGAGTGAGTCGAATTGTAGTGCGTGAAGCGATGGGCGCCTTAGTGGCAAAAGGGATTGTATCAGTAAAACACGGTCGTGGGACAATAGTTAATCCAATTGGTGAGTGGAGTACGCTTGACCCTGAAGTTCTGGCGCTTTTGTACGGCGACGGATTATTTGAAAAACTGATCCAGGTGCGCAAGATTCTTGAACCGGAGCTTTCTGCCCTTGCAGCAGAAAGTATTACCGATGAAGAATTAGAGCAGTTAAGCAGACTATCTGATTTGCCTGAAAGCGATACGATTGATAAACACGTAGAACGGGACATCAATTTCCACCTGATGATTGCAAGAGCCACCCACAACCCGATCTTGTTGATCGTTCTTTCTTCCATCTCTGAGTTGCTTCGAGAAAGCCGACGTCGCACTTTTGTTGTGCCAGGTGAACTAGCAAAGGCGAGGCAATGGCACAAAACAATATTCGAAGCTATTCAGGCTCATAATCCAGATGCTGCCAGAGAAGCGATGGCTTCTCATATACAGCAGGTGAAAGATGGATTGGAGCGTTTCAATGTTTTGGATGAAAAAAAGGATATAGGTGACCTTCCATAGCGTCCTGCGGACTACATTCAGCGTGAGGTGAACAATGACGACGAGAATAGAAGAAACCCGTAGTAGTACTGGGAAAACCACGGAACTTTCAGAGGACTTATTATTAGACATGTACAAGCGAATGGTCACAATCAGGAAATTTGAAGAGGCTGTACATGATGTTTACAGTCGGGGAGTAATGCCTGGTCTAGCCCACTTGTACATAGGTATGGAGGCAGTTGCTGTTGGAGTATGTGTTACACTCAAGGGAACTGACACCATCACAAGCACGCATCGTGGGCACGGTCATTTACTCGCGAAAGGAGGTGACCCGCAACGGATGTTTGCAGAACTGCTTGGGAAAAAGAGTGGTTACAACCATGGCAAAGGTGGAAGCATGCACATTGTTGATATGAGTCTAGGGATACTCGGTGCAAATGGTGTGGTTGGAGGAGGCTTAGGTATAGCAACAGGCGCCGCGTTGTCCGCAAAACTGACGGGGGCGGAGAGGGTATCTGTGGCATTTTTCGGCGATGGAGCCCTGAATGAGGGAATATATTATGAAGTATCAAACATGGCGGCGCTCTTCAAATTACCTGTCATATACGTAATGGAAAACAATCAGTACGGTGAATACACTCCTTCCAATAAGTCCACCGCCGGAACTGGACCTGCACGTGCAGAGGCGATGGGTATTCCTGCGATGACGGTGGACGGGAATGATGTCCTCGCTGTCTACCGGGCGGCGCTTTGGGCAGCAGAACGCGCACGAACTGGGGAAGGGCCCAGTTTCATCGAATGCCAAACGTATAGATGGCTGGGGCACCACATGGGGGATCAAGGAGACACCTATGGTTATAGAAACTCGGATGAGATTGAACGGTGGAAGAAAAAAGGGCCTATTAAACGTTTGAAAGCTTATCTCTTGAAAGAGAAGGACATACGGGTTGAGGTGTTGGAAGAGATTGATCAGAAAGTTCAGATGGAAATAGATAATGCCGTTGAGTACGCCAAGTCTGCTCTGCAGGCCGATAGATCCGAGGTGTTTCAAGATGTCTACGCATGAGAGAACAATAACAATAAGAGATGCAATCAACGAAGCACTATTTGAAGAGATGGAACGTGACGATCAAGTATTTCTAATGGGGGAAGATATCGGTGTAGCAGGTGGTGTTTTTAAGGTCACGTCTGGACTGTTGGAGAGGTATGGTCCTAATCGCGTGATTGATACACCTATTGCAGAAGCGGGGATCGTTGGATTGGCTGTTGGTGCTGCTATGACAGGCATGCATCCAGTTGTCGAGATAATGTTTTGCGATTTCACGACTCTCGCTTCCGATCAGATTATCAACCAAGCGGCCAAGTTGAGATATATGACGGGCGGGCAATGTGCGGTTCCACTAGTCATTAGAACAACAATGGGGGCAGGTAGACGCACTGCGGCTCAGCATAGTCAAAGTCTCCATGCTTGGTTTGCTCATATTCCAGGCATAAAGGTTGTTTTGCCATCCACACCGGCGGATGCAAAGGGTTTATTAAAAAGCGCCATCCGTGATAATAACCCAGTGATATTCTTTGAAGATAAAATGATGTACAACCAGAAAGGCCCTGTTCCCAAGGGGGAATATACCATTCCCATTGGCGAAGCCCATGTATATCGTTCAGGAATGGATGCAACCGTCATTTGTACTTCCAGTATGCTGTATCCGAGTCTCGAGGCTGCAGACCGCTTGAAAGAAGAAGGAATTCACATAGAGATTATAGATTTGCGGACAATAAAACCGCTCGACGAGAGAACTCTAATCAAATCTGCCCAGAAAACAGGTCATGTCTTGGTTGTGGATGAAGGGTACCAGAGCTTTGGTGTAACGGCAGAAATAGCGGCTCGTATCACGGAGGGCGCTTTTGATTATCTGGATGAACCTGTGAGAAGGCTGGGTGCTGCAGATGTACCCGTGCCTTTTGCTCCCGCATTAGAAGACATGACAATCCCCTCTGCTGACCAAATCTACTCTGTGATCAAAACAATGGTGTCTTGAAAGGGGTGCTTAGATGAAAGAGATTGTCATGCCCCAATTAGGAATATCCATGGACGAAGGCCAAATTGTCAGTTGGCTTAAGCAGGATGGCGAGGCGGTTAAGCAGGGGGAAGTTCTGCTTGAAGTCGAAACGGGTAAAGCTATTGTTGAAGTTGAAGCAGTGAGTGAAGGTGTCCTCCACATACTCCTTGATTCGGAAGCAGGGCCTCTAAAAGTTGGTACGGTAATTGGTTATCTTATGGAAGAGGGAGAGACGTTGCCTGAAAAGCCATCAGAGATGGACACCATGATTGCAGGGGGTGCTCCTGAATTGGCATCTCCTATGAAGGGTTCCAAGGCAATAACGCCAGGGGCGAAGGGCAGCGAACCGAAGCGGCCAGTCTCAACACCGGCTGCGAGGCGAAAAGCAAAAGAGTTAGGAGTCGATTGGCGTCTCGCCTCTCCTAGTGGATCTCGCGGTCAGATAAGGGAACGAGATGTGGTCGCATTATCAAAGAAGATTGTTGAGGCTACCGCTAAACGGGAAAACAAGAGCTCTAGCCGTACAACGGATTCGCATCAGGAGCGGGAAGTCAGGCTGTCACCGATCGCACGTCGTCTTGCGGAAGCAACGGGCATCAATGTAAATGTGCTGGCTGAAGGTCGGTCCGGTGAACTCATACAAGTGGAAGACGTAGAGAAAGCACTCCGAGACATTGTTCGGGTGAGTGCAAAGAACAAGTTGCCAGAAAACAAGCTCCCTCAAAAAGAATCACACCCTGTGGTGTCAATGGAGCAAAATGATCGAGATATGCCAGAACACGAAGAACATATTACTAACTTGCGCGGTATTATCGCACAGCGCATGGCTTACAGTGCTCGTACTTACGCATCAGTTACACTAACAACTAAGGCAGATGCGACGGAACTCGCGAAGATTCGGGCAATACTGAAGAGAGAAGGGGAAGGCAAGCCTATTCCCAGTTACAACGTACTGCTTGCTGTAATTGTTTCGCGAGCGCTACTAGAGCATCCAATCCTAAATGCCACCATGGGTGGCCAACGTATTAGGTATTGGGATACAGTTAATATTGGAATCGCTGTTGACACGCCCAAGGGCTTAATCGTACCGGTGTTGCGGAATGTTGAGACAAAAACTGTTTCTCAACTCGCTGAAGAATTAGATGCGCTGATAAAACGTGTTATGGCGGGAAAGGCTCTGGCTGATGAACTTACAGGGGGAACTTTTACGATCACCAACCTGGGCGTTGATGCTATTGATTTCTTTACTCCGTTGATCAACCCTCCCGAAAGTGCAGTTCTTGGGGTGGGCCGTCTGGCTAAGGAGGCAATTGTGATTGATGATGAGGTAGTCATCCGTTTGATGGTACCCCTTAGTCTTACATTTGATCATCGGATAGTGGATGGTGCTCCGGCGGCGCGTTTCTTGAAGCGGATAAAACAGCTTATTGAGCACCCTTACTTGTGGATAGTATAGTCGAATCTCGTACTGCTATGTGGAGAACATAAAATGCCTAGTCAACAACATGAATTATTCGACTTAAGTGGACAAGTTGCTCTAGTTACTGGAGCGGCGACTGGGATAGGCAAAGAAATCGCATTCGGGTTGGCACGTCAGGGAGCCGACATCGTTGTTTCAGATATTGATCTCGATGGCATTAGATCCGTTGTCGAAACTATTCAATCAGAGGGGCGCAGGGCAATAGGGATCCAATGCGATAATGCAGAGCCTAAACAAATTCATGAGATGTTCATAGAGATTGATCGCTCGATAGGAATGGTGAATATTCTCATCAACAATGTTGGCATTATCGTTCGCCAGCATCCCGAAGAAATGACTGTAGAAGAGTGGGAGAAAGTTATAAAAGTTAATCTTACTGGCACATTCTTATGTTCCCAAGAAGCCGGTAAGCGCATGATTGCTGCTGGTGGGGGAGGTTGCATAATAAGTATTAGCTCGATTGCTGGATGGACCGCATTAGGGCGGGGGAACTTCGCCTATAGCGTATCAAAAGGAGCGATAAACCAACTCACACGAGAATTGGCCGTGGAGTGGGCAAAATACGGCATCCGCGTCAATGCTATTCTTCCTGCGCAGGTGAGAACTACTTACTTGCAACGCTTGACTGAAGACCCGAACTTTGATGCTGATTCGCTTATCCACGACATCCTCAAGGGGATTCCCTTAAATCGAATTGGTGAACCATCTGATATCGTTGGTCCCGTTGTCTTCCTGGCGTCTGATGCTGCGGCTTTCATCACTGGGGCGCTGATCCCCGTTGATGGAGGAAACACCGCGCTCAATGCGGGAGGTAGCAAAGACTGGTAACCAGAAATATCTGTATGATAGCAGGGGGAATACTAATGACTGATAAAGTCGAACATGTTTTGTCTGTACAAAATAAATTGGGGGAAGGCCCGATCTGGAACACCACCGAAAGGGCCCTGTATTGGGTAGATATCCATAGGAGAAATGCGGCATGCTTTCATCCAGATTCGGGGGAATTGAGAAGCTATCAATTTGATTTTGCCATCACCGTCTTAGGCTTGCGGGCCAGGGAAGGCTTTGTTTTTGCGGGTGATCGGGGATTTGGCTTCTGGGATGGAAGATCGACCAATGTCCAATTCCTATCTAATCCAGAAGCAAGCAAATCGCGTAACCGTTTCAACGACGGCGCAGTTGACCCAGCAGGTCGTTTCTGGGCAGGAACCATGTGTGAGACCACAGACAATCCACCGCCTGTTGAAGGACGGTTATACCGCTTGGATCCGGACCTGAGTACACATCTCATGGAGGAAGGATTGACAATTAGCAACGGGATAGGATGGAGCCCTGACGGGGAAACTATGTATCTTACAGATACTTTGCGCCGTATAATTTGGGCTTATGACTATAACATCGTCGATGGTTCGATTGCAAATAAGCGAGTGTTTGTGGAAATTGCTGAAGCAGATAGCTTTCCGGACGGGATGACGGTGGATAGCGAAGGGTACATATGGTCTGCTTTTTGGGGCGGATGGAAAATATGCCGTTTCGACCCTATGGGACGACTTGATCGAACGTTGCGTTTGCCAGTCCAGTATCCCACCAGCGTCGCTTTTGGCGGGAGAGAACTCAATGAACTATACATCACTTCAGCGTGGACCGTCATGAGTAGAGTACAACGCAGCCAACAACCTCTGGCAGGAGATCTGTTTAGGGTGGTACTGGACGTAAGAGGAACAGAAGAAAATTATTTCAATGGATAATCAGCATCAGCAGCACTGGAGGAACAAGAAATGTATGAAAAAGGAAAGCTCAGTGGAAAGTTAGCGTTGGTGACTGGATCTGGCACCGGCTTGGGAAGGGAAATTGCACTAGAGTTTGCACGAGAAGGGGCGGATGTTGTATTGCACTACAATAAAAGTGCAAAGGGTGCGGCCACCGCTGCTAAAGAGATTAGGGAAATGGGAAGACGTTCTACTATTATCCAAGCTGATCTAAGTAAGGTGGAGGAATGTTTTCGGCTAGTTGATGAAAGTGCGTCTTTTTTAGGAGGATTGGACATTCTCATGAACAATTCGGGGATCACCGCATCGGGCCCATTCCTAGACGTTATTCCTAAAGAGTTCAATCTCCTTTATAACGTCAATATCCGTGGAGAATTTTTCTGTGCTCAAAGAGCGGCAAGGCGTATGTTGAAGGGGAAACGCAAAGGTGTCATTATTAATATGACATCGGTTCATGGTTTGGCGGGGATTCCACTGCATTCCGTGTATGCTGGTACAAAAGGAGCTATCATTGCCTGGACGCGAGAGTTGGCAGTCGAGTTAGCCCCACTTGGCATTCGCGTGAATGCCGTAGCTCCTGGTTGGATAGCCGTTGAGAGCCATTATCAACAAATACCGAATTTCGATCCGGATAGATTCGGACATTTGATCCCATGGGGTAGATTGGGCGTTCCCAAAGATGTGGCAAAGGCTTGCGTGTTCTTGGCTTCTGATGATAGCGACTTTATGGTGGGATCAGTATTGCTGATAGACGGTGGTACTATTGCCAAAATGGCCTTACCACTTGAAAGCTTGAATATTGATTTTAAGGATACACACGGTGAGTGATAGAAATCCATATTCAAAAAATGGCCAGGTACTAATTCTGGAGGTAGGGGATGGATAATCTAATTCCATTATTCCAAGGGAAGAATATTACTAAACGATTCCCGGGTACCATTGCGCTTGATAATGTCAGTTTTGAGGTTAGAGCGGGCGAGGTCCATGCGCTTGTAGGTGAAAATGGAGCGGGTAAATCGACCCTGATGCTTATTATGGGAGGAGTTTTGCAGCCTGATTCAGGTGGGCTTTTCTTGAATGGCAAGGAGATTCAATTGCGCGATCCTAGCCAAGCAAAGAGGCTTGGTATTAGTATCGTATTTCAGGAATTAGCTTTGTTCCCAAACATGAGTGTGGCTGAGAATGTATTCACAAACAGTCAATTGCTGAAAAAATCAGGGCTGATCGATTTTAACGAGATGTATCGTAGCACGCGTGAATCACTTCAAGCTTTTGGTATAGATGTTGATCCCCAGTCCCTGTTAAGCGAATATAGTTTGGGCGCTATGCAACTCATAGAAATCGCCCGGGCTGTACAGCAAAAATCCAAGGTTCTTCTGCTAGACGAACCTACATCAGCGATAGGAAAACCTGAAACAGAGCGCCTCTTTCGCGTTATTAGGTTCCTACGCGATCACGGTGTAGGGATTGTGTATGTTAGCCATAAGCTCGACGAGGTTTTTGCAATCGCTGACAGAATAACAGTTTTGAAAGACGGAGAATTTGTTGATACGGTGCCGACGCGAAACACAACCCCTGACGCTGTCGTGCGTATGATGGTCGGTAAGGAGTTTGACAAATACTTTCCAGAGCGGGAGAAAGTGACTGGAAAACCGACCTTAGAACTACGTGGATTAACGGGGAAAGGATTCTCAGATGTTGATTTGATTGCATATTCAGGGGAAGTAATGGGAATTTTCGGATTAACAGGTGCTGGCCGCACAGAATTAGCGAAAGCCGTGTTTGGCGTAGAACCATATTACAGCGGGGAAATCTTAATTGAAGGGAAACGGGTACATATCTCATCTCCTGCTGCCGCAATGCATGTTGGAGTTGCCTATATCCCTGAAGAACGGAAAACTGAGGGCTTATTTCTGGGAATGTCTCTCGAGGAAAACATTGCGGCAGCAAACTTACGTAAGGTGAGCCACGGCGAACTAATAATACCGGAACGTTTAAAAGGACTCGCACTGTATGCCATACAAGAACTACAGATAAAAGCAACAAGCGTGGAGCAACCTATGAAGTACTTAAGCGGTGGAAATCAGCAAAAAGTTCTCTTTGCAAAGTGGTTGGCGCGTCAACCCAAGGTACTAATTGCTGACGAACCAACCAGGGGGATTGATGTTGGCGCCAAGGCGGATATCCATAGATTGCTGCATGAATTAGCGCGACAAGGGGCTGCTGTTATTATGATTAGCTCCGAACTCCCAGAGATTATGGGGCTGAGTGACCGAATTGCAGTAATGAGAATGGGTAAGTTAGTTGGTGAGTTTGATCCATTTCAAACGACTGAGGAGGAAATTGTCTCTTATGCAGCAGGTGCAACTATCATGAATGACTTCATAAACACGGAGGATGACGATGGTAAATAGCCCAATAGGTTCGAAGTTGTCCACATCCTCAATTATTCGCTCAAAGATTGTTGTTTTCTTGAGGAATCTGATTAGGCAACGGGAAGCAGTCTTGGTGGGGCTGATATTGGTGGAATGCCTGATTATGACCATTCTATCTCCTTACTTTTTCAGCGTAACGAATTTCACGGCCATTACGCGCGGGTTTTCAATGGAAGGGATTGTTACGATAGGACAGGCATTGTTGCTCATTGCCGCTCAGTTTGACCTATCGGTCGGTGCGGTAATGGCGCTCACGGGAATTGTTACAGCTTGGCTGATTGTTACGGCACATGTTCCCTATACGATTGCTGTACTCGGCGGTGTTGGAACGGGTGCTTTTGTTGGTTGGATTAATGGCGTCCTTGTGACAAAGCTGAGAATTAATGCCCTGATTGCCACGCTGGGCACGATGATAATAATCCGGAGTGTAGCATTGGGATTTACCGAAGGGAATCCTGTGATTAATGTCCCCCTTAGCTTTGCGTGGATAGGGCAAGGGAGTGTGGGTCCAATACCTGTGCCCTTTATCATTTTGGTGGTGATCGGCCTTGTGATTGACATTCTTTTACGTCGTGGTAGGACGTTAAGACAACTATACTATATCGGTGGAAACTCCAAAGCAGCCCAAATGTCTGGTATCCCAGTTGATAAAGTAGTCCTTTTTACGTTTGTCCTTACGGGTGTTACCGCTGCATTTGGGGGTATCATAACAATGGCCCGACTGACTAGCGGTATTCCAACGGTGTTCTCGAATGTGGCGCTAACAGTAATTGCAGCCAGTGTTATAGGCGGGATGAGTCTTTCGGGAGGTAAGGGGACAGTGTTGGGAGCATTGCTGGGTTTAGTTTTCATGGCTCTCATAAGTAATGCAATGACGCTGTTAGGAGTATCAGTATATTGGGAGGGCACTGTTACCGGTACAATTCTACTTGTTGCAGTGGGTCTAGACATGTTTTCACATAGGAACTCGTGATTATTGGCTTTTCCGCGATGCTAGTTGCGAGCGAACAAGGAGGATCGGGCACGCTGTGGCGGAATACACTGTTGTGGTATTAGGGGTACTAGTTGATGAAAAGAAGGAGGTGATGTCCTGAGAGTTGTCTATTTGGCATGGAGGAACGTAAAGAGGAATTCGTGAATGGCTATGTACTTAATCCTGAACAGAAAGGAATGTGCTAACATGAAAAAGAAATCTGCACACATGTCTCGGCGTGACTTCCTACATGTTTCTGCGCTTGGTGTAGGCGCGCTGGCTTTGGCGGGTTGTGGAAAGTTATCGCAGTCCCAAAAAGCTACCGCACAACCTACAAAGCAGAGCGCTACTGTTGTAGTGAAGCAAAAAAACCAAACGTATGTTTGGTTATGTGCCGTTACATCGGTTGCATTCTGGCTGGATGGACGGAAAGGTATGGATGCTTCTGGGAAGGCCCTTGGAGTTAAAACTGAGTTCTTGGGCCCTCAGGAATACGATGCTTCGAAACAGTTAAAAATACTGGATGATCTGATTTCTCGCAAGCCAGCAGGGATTATGATCTTTCCAGCTGACGTCGCATCTTTGAACGATACGATGAAGCGAGCGCTGAAGGAAGGTATTCCTATTGTCACTGTTAATTCCGATGTGAATGACCCAACTGCACGATATGGCTTTGTAGGGCCTAATAACAGAGGTGTTGGTCGGACCGGCGGAACGATCGCCGTCAAGTTATTGAAAGGCAAAGGTAATGTCGCCATCATGACGGTACCTGGCATAGAAGTGCATGAAAGCCGAAAAAACGGATACCTTGATGTATTTAAGCAACACAATGGCATCAAGGTAGTGGAGATTGTCAATGATAAGTCTGATCCGGCATATGGAGTTACTGTCGCAACGCAACTCATTCAGGCTCATCCTGATCTGAACATGATTGTTGGGACAGATGCTACGGCTGGCGCAGCTATTGCCCGGGCGCTGAAAGAAACGGGCATGGCTGGCAAGATAAAGGTCGTAGCTATGGATAGAGATCAGGATATGTTGCCCTATGTACAGGATGGCACGATCTCTGCCACACTTGCGCAAAACAGTGTCATGGAAGAATGGCTTGCCACGCATTACCTTTACTGGTTGGCCAACAACACGATTCCAGAGTTCGGTAATGGTGATTGGCGTGCGGCAAATGCGCCTCAGGTGCCGCCGTATACAGATGTCGGTGTTTCTGTCGTTACGAAAGAGAACGTCAAACACTATATTCACAAAACATGAAAGCCGTCGAAAAGAGGTTATCAAGCGGGGGACCGGGTCGATAGTGGTGAGTCATAGCTGCTTTCGACCCGGAATCAGGACTTACTGGCTGTGGTCTTCTTGGGAAGTGTTACCTTAATAGCTGAATCATTGTAGGCGTGATAAGTAATTCACGTAATAAGAATCCAATACCAGGGAGGAGATAATTTCCATCTCTGTCAACTGCTATGCTATGGCGATCACTTGGCATCTGAAGCAGAACGAATACGCTTAGAGAGCGTAACGCCAGTTCTTCATCAGTAAAGTAAAAGTAATAATGCAGGCATTTACCTTGAGTACACTCGACGTAGGTTTTATAGCCTTCCTTGTTGTGTCGTGAGTTGTACACCTTGGCCTATGATGCCGCTGAGGGAATGTGCATAATTCCGGGCTGATTCCCCTATCCGACAATAATATTCTCGACGCGGCCAGAACCGTGCAGCACGCCGTGTATGTCCTGATATTTCTCGGTTATTTACTAGTGTGGCCGTGTCCGCATATCCTCCCACCATTCATCTAAAAGTGGAGGCCTAGACTGTTTTACGGTTATCGCTTAATTTGTACAAGCACGATACGCCTTTTGGGTTGTAATATGTCCGAGTTGTACAAATTTAATGCATCGCGAGTTACATAATAACCATTTGGGGGAGAATCAATAATGAAGTACAAAATTACGTTGTTGCCCGGGGATGGTATCGGGCCTGAAGTAATGAGCGCGGGAGCGAAAGTGCTTCGCACCATTGGCGACCGGTTTGGTCATGAGTTTGATATGACGGAGGCCATAGTGGGGGGAATTGCCATTGACGAAACTGGATCGCCGCTGCCGGAAGAGACCTTGGAACAGTGTCGTTCCTCTGATGCGGTTCTTCTAAGTGCCGTGGGTGGCCCGAAATGGAGTGATCCACTGGCTGCTGTCCGTCCGGAGCAGGGGCTTCTAGGTTTGCGTAAAGGTTTAGAGCTTTTTGCCAATATCAGGCCGGTAAAGTCCTTTTCTACGTTGACAAGCGCATCACCATTGAGGGCAGAAATTGTTCGCGATGTGGATATAGTGATCGTTAGGGAACTCATTGGTGGAGTCTATTTTGGCAGGCCTCAAGGGAAACGCATTACGCCCGATGATAAACGGGAAGCATTTGATACTATGGTGTATAGCGAAGAAGAGGTGGCTCGGTTATTACAAGTGGCATATCAACTGGCGCGCCAACGTCGTCACAAAGTGACATCGGTGGACAAAGCCAACATTCTGGCTTCTTCGAGGCTATGGAGGGAGGTAGCACACGAAGTCTCGCGCCAATATCCCGACGTGGAATCAGAAGACGTGCTCGTGGATGCATGCGCTATGTACTTAATGCGTCGGCCGAAAGATTTCGACGTCATTGCCGCTAGCAACCTGTTTGGTGATATTCTCAGTGATGAAGCTTCTGTGTTGTCAGGGTCCATGGGAATGCTTCCGTCGGCATCGCTGGGGGGGAAACCTGCTGCTGGGGAAACATGGTTTGGGCTATATGAGCCAGTACATGGTTCGGCCCCGGACATTGCCGGCAAAGGTATTGCCAATCCGCTGGCGACTATTTTAAGTGTGGCGATGATGCTACGGATTTCGTTTGGTCTAGCAGAGGAAGCAGATGCGGTGGAGGGAGCCGTGGAGCAGGCACTTAAGGATGGCTATCGCACGCTGGATATCATGTCTCCGGGGATGAAGGAAGTAGGCACAGTAGAGATGACGGATGCCGTACTTGAGCGAGTTTAAGCGCATGTAAACAGCCGTGTGGCACTCTGCTTTCAATAAAATAGCTATGGAGACGTGTAGACAAGTATTGGGAGGCGTGTAGAGGTAAATTCTGGATCGTTAGAGGCTTGGTTTACGAGATGAATACGACGTAGGGTGGGTGTTATCATGGAAATTTGGCGAGTCAACGTTCGCACGCAAACAGTTCGCCGGGAACCGGTACCGAAAGAATGGGAACATTTAGGTGGTCGGGGTTTGTCTGCCCGGATTCTGTTGGATGAAGTTCCGCCGACTTGCGAGCCGCTGGGGCCGTACAACAAGTTGGTTTTCGCGCCGGGGCTGCTGGTGGGGCATCGTCTTTCCAGTTGTGATCGCATTTCGATTGGCGGGAAGAGCCCTTTGACGGGCGGCATCAAGGAGTCCAATGCCGGGGGCAGCAGTGGTTTCGCCTTGGCGCAGTTGGGCATCAAAGCGTTGATCATCGAAGACGAACCGGACCAAGAAGAGTGGTGGGTTCTGCATCTCTCGGTGGACGGCGCTGAGTTTGATCCGGTCGATGATTTGGCCGGTGCGGGTGTCTACGAAACGGCGGAGCTGTTGTTGCAGGACTATGGCAAAGGCGTGTCCATGGCGTTGATTGGGCCGGCGGGAGAAATGCAGTTGCGGGCAGCGGGCATCCAGAACCTGGATCAGGATGGGGTGCCGTCGCGCATTGCCGCGCGGGGCGGGCTGGGAGCGCTGATGGGCTCGAAGGGGCTCAAGGCCATCGTCATCAATCCTGCTGGCGGCAAGAAGCCGCCCATTGTCGACAGGGCGTCCTTCCGGGCTGCCCAAAAAGCGTATACCCAGGCGCTGACACAGCATCCACAGACGAAGACTTATGCGGACTACGGCACGGCAGCTATGGTCAACATGTGTCAGTATTTCGGCAGTTTGCCGACGAGAGGTTTTTCGGCGGGGCAATTCGAGGGGGCGGACGAAATCAGCGGGGAACATTTGCGTGACGTGCTTTTGGAGCGTGATGCCGAAAGCAAAACCACCCACGCTTGCATGAGCGGTTGCGCCATTCATTGTTCCAATGTTTACGGTGGTCCTGATGGGAAGCGGATTGTTTCGCCGCTGGAGTACGAGACCATCGGCTTGATGGGATCGAATTTGGGGATAGCGGACCTGGACGCCATCGCCCGGCTGAACCGAGAGGCCAACGATCTTGGTCTGGACAGCATTGACACTGGTGCGGCCTTGGGCGTGGCGGCGCAGGCTGGGCTATTGAAATGGGGGGATGCGGAGCGAGCGCTGGACTTGGTGGGCGAGATACGACGGGGAACGCCGTTGGGCCGGATTCTGGGCAACGGTGCAGCGACAGCGGGACGCGTGCTGGGCGTGGAGAGAGTTCCCGTCGTGAAAGGTCAGGCCATGTCCGCATATGACCCGCGTGCCATCAAAGGGACCGGCGTGACCTATGCGACCTCGCCGATGGGTGCAGATCACACAGCGGGACTGACGATTCGGGCCAAAGTGGATCACCTCGATCCCCAGGGGCAAGCCTCCGTTTCCCGGGGGGCGCAGATCAGCATGGCGGGCTATGACACGCTGGGGGCGTGTATTTTTGCCGGGTTTGGCTTTGCAGCAGCCCCGCCGGATACCATTGCGAACTTACTCAACGCCCGCTACGGTTGGTCCGTGGCCGAGGACATTCTGCAGCAATTGGGGCGAGAAACGATCTCCTTAGAGAGGGAATTCAATCGTCGGGCGGGTTTCACAGCGGCTGACGACCGTTTGCCGGAGTGGATGACCCGAGAGCCGCTGCCGCCGACCAACGCTGTTTTTGATGTGCCGGCAGAGGATTTGGATACGCTTTTCAACTGGTGAAGCTAAGTGCGACGCTCATCGCTGCATATCACTATGTTGGACCAAGAAGTGATGGGTACCTGGCTACATCTAATCATGAATTGACTCTTCAAATCACTGTCCGCTTATGTGCTTCCTTGCAGCGCAGAATCTCCGAGGGGCAGCAAAACTGTTTGGAATTGAGACTGCGCCCCGGCAGCACCATGGCTGACCTACTCGATCGTCTGGCAATCGATTTTCCTGTAGCTTACTTGCTGATGATAGTTAACGGTCGTTTGGTCGGACCTACCCAACCTTTACATTCGGGCGATCAAGTACAGCTGCTGCCGGACATCGCAGGCGGCTAAGCAGAGAAGCCGACTGTCGATATGCACCCCAATTGATCCACCCATAGGCGGGTTTTTACCCCTTGTTTTGTAT
>WFQT01000098.1 GCA_015486895.1 Anaerolineae bacterium | reverse complement strand
TGGTTAGAGATGTGAACGTTCTTCATGTTCTATTTTTCTTTTCCGGCCGGTGATGGCGACTGGCCTCGCAGAAAAGCACCTGGGTAACCAGGTGCTTGGCGTATTCAAGGGACGTTGATTTAGCGATTAGATTTAGACTCCTCTTCCTCGTTCTGGAGGATATCGAAAGCTTCCAAGAAATTCTTTGGTGGTCGATAGATGATGCCCCGCTTGGCTAATTTCTCCACTTCTGACCGGCATTTGATGCACAAGGTGGCGTCCGGCTTGGCGATTAAACGAGCTATGGCGATGGGCTTGCCACACCGCTCACAGATGCCGTAAACGCCTAAATCAATCTTGGCCAATGCCCGTTCAACGGACTTGAGGCGGGTTTGTAGATTGGTGACCAATGCCTGATATTTCTCTCGCTCGATGATCTGTGGATCTCCCTCTTCTAGATCAATGTCCACCTCCGAGTTACGCATCGCTTCCCCTAAATGTTCTAGATCGTTGAGAATGGAAGCTTTGTCTTGCAACAACTGTTGCCGTTGTTCTTCCAGATCGAGCCTTTCTTCTGTAGATGAATCTTCATTTTTGAACATAGCCCTCTCCTTTTCTCAGACGGATATCCTACGGCCTGGCACATGAATATCATCAATCACTTGGAATCGTGTACTTATACCAGTTTCCTTCTCATTCGTCAATATTATTGTATGATTGGTCGCAAGGCGATTGCTGCTCTTGGTAATGAGCTTGAGTAGGAGTGGCACAGGGGAGTGGAACGGCTTTTCGTTATGACTTAGCTCTTTCCGCCTACTGAATGAACTTGGACGCATAACTGTGTGTCCCTGGCAAGCGTTTTTGTTGTCATTTACTGGACTCTGGCGGATTTTGTTTTGGACACAGGTTCACACAGATTTTCACAGATGGATTTCAAAAATTTTAAGATATCTGTGTGCGAAGCCTGCGAAAATCTATGTCCCATTTTACACTTTTGGCGTGATTTCACGAATCGCCAGACTCCAGGTCATTTAGTAACAGATTGCACAGATTTTCCGTATCTTCTCAATACATTGGGGGCGGGGTACTGTACCCCGCAGCACTATCGGAGTGGGCCGTGCCTGCCTTGGGCGACCACGTAGGGGCCGGCCCTATCCTAGATTATTGCGATGATACGATTTTCCTTTGTTGTTTGGCCCGAATTCCGTGAAATTCTGTTTTGTTTACCCTCTCAGGGCTGCTATCGAGGCCTGATTTGCCCCTTGAGGATAACAATAGTAGAATAAAATTACTTGATTGAACGTTTAATCAGTAGAAAGGAGAAAAGGATGGTTAAAAGTGATTCCGCAAAGCGGCAGCAAATTATTGATGCAGCATTGCAAGTCTTTTCCCAGAATGGGTTTCACAAGGCGACTATTAAGCAAATTGCCCGGGCGGCTGGCTTGAAATCGCCGGCATTGATCTACTGGTACTTTGAGAACAAAGCCCAATTGTTCCAGGCGGTGCTCATGCAGATGTCCCCTTTGTTTCAACGAGTGGGGGATGTTGACTCCCTGATGGAACAATCGCCAGAGGAGGCGTTGAGTTGGTTAGCTCATCAGTATTTGAGCACCTTTGAGGATCCTGTTGCCCGTCAACTCTTTCGGATCTTCGTTTCTGAGGCTGTTCGGACTCCGGAAGTGGGAGAACAGTTCGTGCATTCTGGCGTTGTGGCTGTTTTGGACCTGATGAGTCAATACCTGGAGCGGCAGACTGTTTTGGGACGATTGAGTGTGCGCGATCCGCAGAGCGCCACCAGGGCTTTCATGGGCATGCTGGTGGCCTACAATATGGGGAGGGAAATTTTTCCTGTGTTGAAAGAAGGGATGCCGGGGCCGGAGCAATATGCCCAGGACGTGGTGCACATCTTCTTGAATGGCGTGCGAGTTGGGCAATGAGTCATTTCCAAGGGGGTTGTTATCGATGTTAAGGAGGACGTTGGCTATTGTCATCAAGGAGTTCCGGCACATACAGCGGGATCCTCGCTCTCTGGCCGTGATGTTTCTTATCCCCGTTGTACAATTAGTCCTGTTAGGCTATGCGGCGACCACCGACGTGCAATACTTACCCATCGGTGTTGTCGATTACGACCATTCGCTGCCCTCTCGCTCGCTGCTAAATGCTTACCGGGCCTCTGACTATTTTACTATTGCTGCCTACTTGCCCGACGAATCGGCATTGCGTTCGGAAGTAGACAGGGGGAAATTGCGAGGTGGTATCATTATCCCCGCCGGGTATGGGCGTGATTTGGAGAAAACTGGCAAGGCTCAGGTTGGCTTTGTCGTGGATGGTTCTGATCCCTCTATTGCCCAAACAGCTTTTTCTGCCGCTCAGGCGGTTGGCCAGGCGAAGTCGGCGGAAGTCGTCCGCCAGAGGCTGCACATAGCATCGGAAGCGGAGCCGGGGATCGATGTACGGGCAAGAGTGTGGTATAACCCGGAAATGCGTTCTCAGAACTTCATGATTCCCGGCCTTATCGGCACTGTGCTGACCCTGATTACTATGCTCATGACGGCTTTGGCTATTGTTCGTGAGCGGGAGTGGGGCACCATTGAGCAATTGGTGGTGACTCCCGTCAAGCCGCTGGAACTGGTGGTAGGCAAAGTCATTCCTTACATCTTCATTGCTTTCTGGGACCTGATCGAAATCTTGGTGATTGGCGTGTGGTGGTTCAAGGTGCCGATCCGGGGTAGTGTGCCTTTGCTCTTGCAGCTTTCGGCTCTTTACCTCATGACTTCCTTGGCGTTAGGTTTGCTGATCAGCAGCGTAGCCAACACCCAACAAGAGGCCATGTTCCTGAGCTACTTTATCCTGTTGCCATCCATCTTTTTGTCCGGTTTTTTCTTTCCGGTAGAGGCAATGCCCAAAGCGCTGCAACTGGTCAGCGATCTGGTGCCTTTGAAATATGTGCTGATCATCGTGCGCGGAGTGATCCTGAAAGGGGTTGGACTTCCTGACCTTCAAGGGCCAGTTCTGGCGGTGACACTCTTTGGGATTGTCTTACTTCTTGTTGCTGCGGCGCGCTTCCGCAAGCAAGGGATTTAGGCCCATGAAAAGGAAATTGGTTGTTGAGGCCAAAGGACTGAGCAAGCGCTTTGGAGATGTTGTCGCTGTTGAAAGTATGGCGCTGGATGTGGCAGAGGGTGAAATTTTCGGCCTGATCGGCCCGGACGGTGCCGGGAAAACGACCTTGCTCCGTCTATTGGCAACTGTCATTCCGCCTACTGCCGGCGAAGCATGGGTGCTGGGCAAAGACATTCGGCGCGAAGCGGAAGCGGTGCGGGCAAAGATTGGCTACATGGCACAGCGATTCAGCCTTTACGGAGATTTGACGGTCTGGGAGAATTTGAATTTCTTTGCCGATGTGCATGGCGTGGGAGGGGATGAGCGGGGTAGGCGGCTGGAACGCCTGTTGGCTTTCGCCCGCTTAGAGGAATTTCGTCACCGGCGCTCCCAACAACTCTCAGGGGGCATGCAAAAAAAGCTGGCATTGGCATGTGCGCTGGTACACCAACCGCGATTGTTGATCTTGGATGAACCTACCACCGGTGTAGACCCCATTTCGCGTCGCGAGTTTTGGGATATCCTTACCGACCTGCATGTAGAGGCAGTAACGATTTTGGTCAGTACCCCGTACATGGATGAAGCAGAGCGTTGTTCTTCAGTGGGGTTTATGTACGGCGGCTCGTTGATGGTGCGCGACACACCAGAGCATATTGTGGGTATGGTGCCGAATACCTTGCTTGTAGCCCATTTGTTGCCTACCGCAAGTGGACGCTTGCCGATACGGGAGGCCCAGAATGTAGTGAAGGTACTTCCTGGCATATTGGAAGCGCAAGTTTACGGCGATAAGCTGCATTTGTTCGTAAAGGATGCTGGCATGGCCCTTCCGGTGATCAGGGGGGCATTGCAGCAAGCTGGCGTGCCGGTGAGTAGCCTGATGCCGGCCCGCCCGCATTTAGAGCAAGCCTTTATCTACTTGTTGGGAAAGCGTGATGGTGAGGTCCATGAATGACTTGATGGATGATGCCGGCTTTGCTGTTATTGTTGAGGGCCTGACAAAAAAGTTTGGCGACTTCACTGCCGTTGATGACATTGCGTTCCATGTCCTACGAGGAGAGATCTTCGGTTTCTTGGGGCCCAATGGTTCCGGCAAGACCACGACAATTCGCATGTTGTTAGGGCTGTTGATGCCTACCGAGGGGCAGATGACGGTTTTGGACTTCCAGGTTCCCGGCCAAGCGGAACAGGTTCGACTCAGGTGTGGTTACATGAGTCAGAAGTTTAGTTTGTATGAGGACCTGACGGTGGCTGAAAACTTGCGTTTCTTCGGACGGGTCTACGGTGTTCCCCCGCGCCGGCTGCGTCGGCGAAGCAGGGAGATCATCGTCATGGCAGGACTGGCAGGGCGGGGAAACGAGCTCACGCGTAACCTTTCGGGCGGTTGGCGGCAGCGGTTAGCCTTAGGCGCTGCCATTTTGCACGATCCTGATATCCTTTTCTTGGATGAACCTACCGCCGGGGTGGATCCTGTCTCCCGCCGCCAGTTTTGGGACTTGCTTTACACTCTTGCGGATCAAGGCAAGACGATCTTCGTGACCACACACTATATGGACGAAGCGGAAAACTGTCACCGTTTAGCGTTTATCCATCGGGGGCGGATTGTGGCGACTGGATCGCCGCAGACGCTTAAGCAGACTCAGATGAGCGGAGAGGTTCTGGAAATTGAAGTTGACTGCCCGGAAGAGGCATTGCGATCTTTGAAAACTGATCCGACGTTTACGGAGGTAGCCTTGTATGGACGACGGTTGCACGTTGTCGTCCCGGAGGCCGTGGGTGCGAGGGCACAGATACAGCATCTGTTGGGTGCGGTGGGAGTGAGTGTGTCTCGCATGGTGGTTATTCCACCGTCACTGGAAGACGTTTTCATCGCCCGCGTGCGATAAATTTTATCAAGGGAGGCAAGAAAATGCGCAGAGCAGCATTGGTGGGCGTTCTAATTATATTGATGGGGACACTGCTCTTTTGGCTGCCGGCGTTTGCGATTCATCACTCTCTGCCC
>WFQT01000097.1 GCA_015486895.1 Anaerolineae bacterium | reverse complement strand
TCGCCCATGAAATGGGAAAAGGGGAGGGTTGGGGGTGGATGAGGGCGAATAGGCGAATGCCCTCGCTACGAATCTTGTTTAGTCCACCCTTGCTTCCTCATGTGGGGGGGCTGTTAGCCCGCCCTACAACCCACGACCTTTGGTCCGACATCCCACCGGTTTTGAGCGCTACCAATTCATTCGGTGGACATTCTCACCCCGCGCTCCGATGTAAACCCGAATCCAACGCCGCCACAAAACAGCAGCGTTGATAAGCACTGCGTCGAACCAACTGAGATTGATCTGTTTCCATGGCTGTGGTATACTTTAGTTGAAAGTTTCCATTCCTGGTAAGACACCTGACAGGGAACGCAAATGGTAAGGATGAATATCTCTTTTGAGCCCGGGTGTGATCGGTTGTCCGTCGCTCTTTTCCTCTATAATGGCGAAAGAAGTGCCCGCTAACACCACGGCTGAAGGAGAGAACTGGCTACCCAATAGTTCGGGTAAAGCGCCAGGGCGGTGCGTGTGTAGGCGTACTGCCGGATGAACCCGGTTCTTGGGAGGAGGGGAGAAAAATGAATGCAAAATGGAATACCTTACGTTATCTTGTCACTTTCTTGCTGGCAACATTAACCCTGGCTACAGCCTGTGCACCATCTCTTACATCCACACCTGTTTCTCTGACTTCCACACTCACCACCACGGTTGTGGAAGAGACGACGGTGCTGCTAACTCCGACATCCATAATAACCAGGGTTCCCTCGATCCCAACATCTATGCCGGCCAAGGTTTCTCCCACTCCCACGCCAGCACCCACTTCTACGCCGTTGCCAGTAAAGGCGCTTTTACCAATGAGAAGGGTTGTGGCCATAAAGGTAGAGGGAACGGTCGCTCACTTCTTGGACGAATCTTTTTGGGATGAAGCCCAGTTCTCGGCTATCATGAACCGCAAGGCTGAATTCGAATCCGACAGGATGGGACGACTCAGAAAAGTTTTGTCGAAATACAGTGTGAAAGGCACTGACTACGCGATCGAATTCGACAAAGCAAGAAGAGCCACTTCACTGAAATGCAATGTCAACGGTGCCATATCAAAGAAAGGCAATAGCTATTACGGAAGATTCGGATGGCTCATCCGGCCCTTCGGCTTGGATTTCATTGATAACCATTTCAAGGAATCCAACAAAGGACTTTCCTGGACGGGGGCCATCGATAAAGTTCCAACAAGTATCATCTGTGAGTTTCCGCCTCAAAACGTTCCCTATGCCGCCTGGGGTCACCTCATCGGCCACTGCCACGCCCATGTCTGGTGGACGATAACAAAGTGAAAAAAGCGCAATGCTAAATGGTTTCTGGAACAAATTCCTGTTCTAGGCTGTCTTCCACCACCGTCGCGGGAGCGGTTGTGGTGCGCCTGTCTGCGTGCCCGCACAGGCAGGCCGCAGGCGCATGACGACTACCAAGAAATACACCTGTTTCTTCCTGGACGAATAATATAGCTCCTTTGAATGCCCCCGACCTTCAATCTTGGGGATGTATCGCTTAGCCGTAGGGCTAATTCATCTGTTTCGAACTGCTCACAGGACAGAGAGCCATCATAAGAAATTGGGAGTGTTTCTCTTAACGCCACGCTTGCCTGACCGGATAAATAGCCCTAAAATGACAGGAAAGGAATTTCATCTGGAGCAGTCATGTGCAATTACAACACCTGAGTCTCTACAATTTTCGGAACTACCGCCGCTTAGAGCTGCCACTCCAGGCAGGTGTGACGGTGCTGCAAGGAGGCAATGCCCAGGGGAAAACTAATTTATTGGAAGCTATTTTCTATCTGGCCACAACTCGTTCTCCTCGAACAAACAGCGATGCAGAACTGGTGCACTGGTTGGCGTGGCAAGAAGAGCCGATCCCTTATTGTCGGGTAGTAGGCTTGCTGCATCGCGACCAAGAAGAAGAACGACTGGAAATCATCTTGACCAGCCAGAACGGCAAGAGTAGCGGCCAGCGGGGCAACATGCGCAAACAGGTACGCATTAACCAGGTAAACCGTCGGGCTCTGGACCTGGTGGGGCACATGCCAACGGTCTTCTTCCGGCCGCAAGACATTGCGCTGGTAGATGACGGCCCGGCGGTGCGTCGCCGCTATCTGGATATTACCCTTTGCCAGATGGACCGGGAATACTGCCGCACATTGAGCCGCTATAACCAGTTGCTAACCCGGCGCAATGCCCTGCTGCGTCTCCTCCGAGAAGACCAATACACCGAAGATCAATTAGTTTACTGGAATAAGAAGCTCGTCGAGCTGGGCACAACGCTTACCTGGGAGCGGTATCACTTGCTGGACGAGCTGGACGGCTTAGCAGCGGAAAGACATTACCAGCTCAGCAATGGCCAGGAGAGGCTGCATTTAGCTTATCGACCAAGCATAACATTAGCCACAGGAGCCATTACAGCGGCCAAAAAAACTCACTTTGTGGTGCCTTTCCCGCCGAATATGACTCGAGAAACCTTGGCGGCCGGTTTTGCCGACCACTTAGAACGTCGCTGCCGGGAAGAGATCGCTGCTGGGATGACCCTCATTGGCCCCCATCGAGATGATTTCGCCTTTTTGATTCAGGACCGGGACTTGCGCCTCTACGGCTCACGGGGACAGCAACGGACAGCTACTTTAGCGCTGAAACTGGCCGAGGTGGAAACCATGACACTCCATTTGGGAGAAATGCCCCTGTTGCTCCTGGATGATGTCATGGCAGAATTCGACGGACAGCGGCAGTCAATGGTACTATCGGTTTTGACCGAAGCAGCTCAGGTGCTGGTCACAACCACGGAGGGGGAGCTGTTTGCAGGCGATTTCTCCGGTCAGACTAAACATTATAGTGTGCAAGACGGACAGATTTTCGCGGCGGTGTGAGGAGATCAACATGACAAGAGAATCGCTATTCGTGACAGTGGATCTGGGGGGAACGCAACTACGCGTGGCAGGGTATCGCCCTAATGGCGAAATCGTGCACCGCTATGCCACGCTCACCCACAGTGAAGAAGGCCAGGAAGCCGTGGTACAACGTCTCCTGGATAGCATCCGGCAGGTCACGACGAAATTTCCCCGGGAAGAGGTTGCTGCCATTAGTATTGGGGCGCCGGGGCCACTGGATCCGTGGCGCGGCATTGTATTCATGGCCCCTAACCTGCCCGGATGGAAAGACGTACCGCTGCGAGATATTGTGCAAGAGACTTTCCAGCGGCCAACATACTTAGGCAATGATGCTAACTTGGCCGCGTTAGGTGAGTGGCGCTTCGGTGCCGGGCGGGGCAGTACCGATATGATTTACATCACTGTCAGCACTGGTATTGGCGGGGGCATCATCAGCGGGGGAAAGTTGCTTTATGGCAAACGCGGCTTCGCCGGGGAAGTAGGGCATCAAACCATAGAACCACATGGGCCACGCTGCAACTGCGGCAATCGCGGCTGCTTGGAAACAATCGCTTCCGGCACTGCCATTGGCCGGGACGCCCGCGCTTTGGCCAAAGTAGGGCGGGCGCCTTACTTATTTGAGTTAGCCAAGGGAGAAATAAACACTATTGACGCCGCACTGGTCAGCCGAGCGGCGGAAAAAGGAGATGAAATTTCCCGGCAGTTGTTAGCCACAGCCGGCAGCTACTTAGGTATTGCCATCACCAATTTGTTGCACCTTTTCAACCCAGAATTAATTATCTTGGGCGGCAGTGTCACTAAAGCGGGCGACTTCCTCTTGCACCCTCTGTGGCAAACCTTGCGAGAGCGAGCCCGGCCGCCTTACCTGGAAAACTTTGACATCGTACCGCCCCAGCTCGGTGACGATGTCGGTCTCATTGGCGCACTGGCATTGGCCTTGGATCCGCCACCCCAAAAGTAACAATAACGATGAGGAAAATGCGGCATTGCCCGGTGGTGGGGGCCCATGGGTTGCCCCTGTGAGCGGGTGTAAGGAGACATAAGCATGCAAATCGGCATTATCGGCTTGCCTAATAGCGGCAAGACCACTATTTTCAACGCTTTAACCCGCGGTCAGGCAGAGACGGCCGCTTACGCCTCGGCACAGATGGAAGTTCACACCGCCGTGGTGGAAGTGCCGGATGAGCGAGTTGACCGCTTGAGTGCTATGTTCAAGCCACAACGGACTGTCTACGCAACAGT
The DNA here is from genome assembly GCA_015486895.1 of Anaerolineae bacterium. Lineage (GTDB taxonomy): Bacteria > Chloroflexota > Anaerolineae > JAADDB01 > JAADDB01 > S014-12. Next base: position 521 of record WFQT01000097.1, on the reverse strand, counting down.
GCAATACAACGACATTGCCGGGCTAACGTCGGACCGACAAGAAAAAGAGATGAGCGGGCCCTTGCTCAACCAAATCAGCGCCAATGACGCTTTGCTCCACATTGTGCGCTCCTTTCGAAACCCATCCGTGCCGCATCCTTTAGGCAGTGTCAACCCTGCCCGTGACTTGAAACAGTTAGAAAGTGAGCTCTGGTTTAACGATTGGCGCATTTTGGAGGGACGAAGAGAGCGGCTGCAAAGCCGAGCGCATAGAGGAGGATCGGCGGTAGAACGAGAGATGGCTGCGAAAGAGCTGGGAGTGGTGGAAAAGCTGCTGGCCGGCATTGAAGATGAAGCGCCGGCCCGCACTGTCTTGCTTCCCTCCAAAGAAGAAAAACTCATCCGCAGTTTCTCCCTGCTGACAATGAAGCCGGAGTTGATTGTTTTTAACTTGGACGATGAAGGGGAAGATCCAAGCGCTGAATTGACGCCGAACTATCCCCAGACCATGGGCATCGGGCTCCGTGGAAAACTCGAAATGG
>WFQT01000096.1 GCA_015486895.1 Anaerolineae bacterium | reverse complement strand
GTCTGTTGGAATTGGTCTGCTGCTTGTTGCCAATGGCCAGCGGCAAAGTAAACTTGTCCTAACCGGTAGTGCGCTTCGGCGGCTACCGCCGCTGAGGATGCAGTGGCAATAAGGTCTGAATAAGCAGCCTCCGCTTTTTGCCAATCGCCGATCTCAAAGTACTGCGCAGCTTCTTGCCAGGCGGCTTGTGGAGCAGCCGTTGCTGTTGGCCAGACAGCCACGGTGGGCGTGGGTGGGGGTGATGTTGGCGTTACTGTAAGGGGTTCCCCAGGCGCGACAGAAGCCGGAGCTGTTGGCGTTGTCCTCGGTGCCGGCGGCGATATTCCTTCGGTGCAGCCGCTCAGGGCCAACAACATCAACAAGACCAGTGCGGCGAGCCACCGCTTTAGGTGGCTCGACTTGTCACGTAGCGATGGTACCATTGTAGAGCAGCTTTTTCGTCTGTTATGCCGTGCAGGATTGCCCGGCCATTCGGGAACAGCGTCATTTCCACCTGGCCTACCTGCAATTGGAGAATATCCTGGTTGTACCAGATTTGTCCGGCTTCGCCTAACTGTTGTGCCAAGCGGGTAAGGTCTAGGTGTTCCTGAGTCTCCGGTTTCACCTGTATGCCACCGCCGCTGCACAAGACGTGAGTAGACAGCGCCGGCACTACCGCTTCCAGGTAATCGTAATGGCCATGACAGGCGGGGCACTCTGGATCCGGGGCAATGGGCAATTTCTCCACGGATAGGTCTCGCAAGTCAAAGTAGAGCAACTGTTCGTTACGCTTGCCGAAGCCGGAGAGCAGCTTTATTGCTTCGCCGGCAGCGATAGCAGCCAGTATGCCCACCGTGGGGCCCAGTACGCCTACAGTGGCACAAGTAGGCCCTTCTTCTTCCGTTAGTGGGCCGAAAAGGCAGCGCAAACAGGCTGTTTCTCCTGGCACAAAAGTTGCCGTCATGCCGTAAGTAGCCAGAACGCCGGTGTATACCCACGGCTTGCTTAGTTTCAGCGCTGCATCGTTGATGAGGTAACGGGTGGCGAAGTTATCTGTGCCGTCCATCACCAGGTCGACGTCTTCCATGAGGGACAGAATATTGCTACTTTGCACGTTGGTGACCACCGGCTCGACGATGACATCACTGTTGAGCTCGCGTAGTCTGTGGGCGGCAGCTACTGCTTTTGGAAGGCGAAAACGCACGTCTTCCTCGTCGAACAGCATCTGCCGGGGCAGATTGCTCAGCTTTACAATGTCTCGATCTGCGAGGCGTACTCGCCCAACGCCGGCGCGCACCAGCCAGTGGGCAATGTTGCTACCGGTTGCGCCGCAACCAACCACCAACACCGTTGCTGCAGCTAACTTTTCCTGCCCTTCCCGGCCAAAGGCGGAGACCAGCATTTGTCGTTGGTAACGTTCTTCGATCATATATCCTCCCCCCTACTCGATGACTGTGAATCATTGCTCATTTCTTCTCTCCTTTTTGGCGGTGGGGATATCCGCAATAAAACTGCAGCGAAGATGACTAAACTGGCCCCGACCCATTGCCAGAAGACTAATTTTTCATGCAAGAAAATAACGCCCAAAAAAGTGGCTATAACCGGCTCTAAAGAGGCTAAGATGCTGGCACGGCTGACCGGAAGCCACTGTACGCTGAAAGCAAAGAACAGTCCGCCGGCCAATGTTGGCACTGCTCCTAATAAGAGTAATAACAACAAGAGGGGCAAGTGATGAAAAGGCATTGCACTTATCGCCGGCGGTTGTAGGAACAAGAGCGGCACTAAGCCAATGACAAAGCCGTAAAACTGTATGGTCCAGGGTGAATAGTGTCGTAAGCCAATTTTCTGGAAAACGGAATAGAGGGCGTAGAGAATTCCGGAAGCCAATCCTAAGGCAATGCCAATAAGATCAAGGTGGCTGAATTTGAGCGTGTAAGCGCCGGAAATTAATATCACACCCACTATCATGAAAGACAGCGCCAAAATGTGCCAGCGGTTTAGCGTTTCACCCAGCCAAAGGAAAGCGATAATTGCGACCCAACCCGGTGCTGTGTACATGAGCACCACTGCCAGCGCTACGCCAATGCGCAAGACGGCGTAAATATAGCCGACGTAGAAAAGTGCCACTCCGAAGAGACCATAGGAGATGAAGAAAGGCCAATGGTGAAGCGAGACTCGGAACTGTCCCGGGGAAGAGAACAGCAGCACCACAAAGAGCACTGCTGCCGCCGTTCCGCTACGATAGATGATGACCGTCAAGGGGGAGGCTGTTCCCCAGCGTACCGCTAACGTGTAAAGTGGACCTAGCATTGCCCAGAAAGTTGCTGCCAGTAGGACAAAGACGTAGCCCCGCAGCGCATAATGATGATGTTTGCTTTTGGTGAGAGTTGTCATATTTGTCATTCTAGCCCATGGAAGGGTAGTTGCCCCGCTGCAACCCGTTCCGCGACTTCTGCCAGCGCTTCTGGCTGCCCTGTAATCCGTTCCGGAGACAATCGCCCGGCCAGTATTGCTTCTAGTATTGATGTAAATGCCTGATTTACCGGTGTTGGCAGGCCTAAGTCGCTACCGGCTTTCACCACAGCACCGTTCAACCAGCGCACTTCTGAGCACTTCTTGTTTGCCTCACGATCGAGGTATAGGGATGGGTATTTGCTTCCCCGGCCACCGGCGACAAACCATCCTACCAGAGGACGCAACAGCCCCGGCGGTGCGTGGCGTAGGATCGGTGCCAGCATCGGGAGCGGGTAGCCACCCAGAGGCAACGGCGTGATGCCGGACCGGGCCATGACCTGGAAAGCTTCCTGCCAGGCTAAGATTTCCAGCCGGCCGCTAATGCGGTTGGCGAAGAGCTGGGCTGGCGTCCAACCCAGAATAGCAGACTGGGCATTGGCTACCAGATTAAGTAATAGCTTGCTCCATTTCAGACGGCAGTAATCCTCTACTTGTAATACGGTGAATCCAGCTTTCTTCATCGCTGCCGCTACTTGCTTTCGCAAGGGCTTAGCGACCGGATCCAACGAAGCTACTCCGCTGTGAAAGGAGCGCTTGCTAACCTGAATTTCGCCTGGCGCTAACCTTTGCACCGGTGTGGTCAGTGCCCCGGCCAGCACTTTACGGGCCCCGAAAGCTTGCACCAGCATCTTTTCGTTGCCGACGCCGTTCTGCCAGCTAAGAATAGGGGGCATAGGCGCTGCCGCTGCTTGTATCTCTTTGATCACTGTTGCTGTGTCATAGGCTTTCACCGTTAGCATTGCTACGGCAAAGTCACCTTCCGCTAAAGCTTCTCCAATGGAAGTGTAGATCGCAGCCGGATGTACTGTCCAGTGTGCTTCCCCATCGTGGACGCGCAATCCGGTTGCCTCTACGCTGTGGGCAAACTCGGTCCTGCCAACTAAGCTGATTGTTTCGCCGGCCTGGGCTAAGTAAGCGCCTAAAAACGTGCCGATGGCTCCGGCGCCGATGATCAAAATACGCATAGTTTGTTTTCCGAGCAATTATCCATTTCATCACCGGGCAGTCTGTTGATCGGTCATTGGTTATGAGTGCTATTGTGTGCTCTCAGGAGGCAAGAAATCGCGCGGGTTGTAGCGCTTCACTCCATGTCTAATTTCAAAGTGAACATGCGGGCCGGTAGCGTTGCCGGTGCCTCCAAGCCGGGCTATCATCTGCCCCGTTTGCACCCAATCCCCTTTGTGTACTAAGAAGCCCTCCAAATGCCCGTATAGAGTGCTCCAGCCATCTTGGTGATCGATGACGATGGTAAAACCGTAGCCGGTGCGGTCAAACTTAGCCATGCGTACTTTCCCTGATCGGGATGCATAAACAGGTGCTCCATAGAGGGAGGCAATATCAATGCCGTTGTGTGATGGGTTTCGAGGGTCGTGGAACTCTTGTGTGACAACGCCGCGCAGTGGCCATTGATAATTGTAGCCGGGTATCTGTCGGGGTGGTAGGAAATGGAACGCTACAGAGCCGCCCGGTATCACTATTTTCTGGCCTGGTTGTAGCTTGCCGGAAGGCGGAATATCGTTCAGCGGGCAGTTCTTGATGGCGTCTGCCTTAACTCCGTAACGTGAGGCTATCCGGCTCAGCGTCTCTCCTTGCCGGATAGTGTGATAAACGCCGTCAGAGGGCAAAATTGCCAGCACTTGCCCCGGGCGCAGGTAGTCCGGATGATGCATTAAGTCTGGATTCGACCAGCGCAGTGTGTTCACGTGCAAGCCAAAGGAACTGGCGATGCTCCATAGGGTGTCGCCGCTTTGCACTGTGTAAGAGATCACACGCAACGGCGTCGGTGTTGGCGTGGCAGTGGGCGTCGGCGAAAAGGTTGGCGTGGCCGTGAGCGTTGGTGAAAAGGTTGGCGTGGCATTTGATGATGGCGTCCACTTTAGTACTTCAGCGGCTGACGTTGTTGATGGCAACTGCGTGGACATCGATCTGCTTTGCGCCGGGGAGAAGCGAGCCGCTAAGCCCGGTTGACCCATCTCGGAAAGCGCTGAACTTAGGGTAGTGTGGGGGCGTTTCCGGCAGAATGAGAAAAGTAGCACTACACATAACAAGAGGGTTAATAGTGGTGTCCTTGCTTTTCGGCTCATTGTTTTTTCTCCAAGGGGGAATTGTAGCGGCCGGCCCAAGCCTGCCGCTGAATGCGTATTAAGTCAAGGAACATATTACAGGCATCCTCTAACGGCTTGACCCGGCTGTTCTCTCGGTAGTACCAGTTCACCGGCACTTCGACCAGACGGAAACCTTTCTTTTGGGCGATGTACAGTACTTCTACATCGAAAGTCCAGCCGTCAATGGTTTGTAATGGGAACACTTCCGCTGCCACTTCGCCTCGAAAGCACTTAAAGCCGCATTGACTGTCCCGGATGTGGGGGAGAGCCAGCAGGCGTACTAAAAGGTTAAAAGCTCGTCCCATCCAATGGCGGTAAATGGGTTCGCCATAACGGTGTGAGCCGGGTAATTCCCGCGAGGCAATAGCGATGTCGAAATCAGTTAACCTTGGCGGCAAGAAATTAGTCACTTCGGAGATAGGCATTGATAAGTCAGCATCGCAAATGAACAGGTAATCGCCGCGGGCAGCCAACACGCCTGTTTTTACGGCAATTCCTTTCCCTTGTCGGCTATGCAGAAGGGATACTTCTGAGTGGTCACGCGCGAAAAGCTGCACGATCTCGGCAGTCGCGTCGCTACTGCCGTTTTCTACGACGATGATCTCACTGCGGTACGGCTGGGTCGCTAAGAAATCAGACACCTCCGCTAATGTGCCCGGTAGCCGTTTTTCCTCATTGTAAGCGGGGATAATTATTGAGAGAAACGGCCGTTCGTTGTTAGCGGCAGAGTGATTTTGTTGCCTGTCTGTCATGCAGAACCTCCGGATTCAATAGTTAGAAGAGTTCTATTATACCTTCAGCAATGCGGAGCCGGAAATTGGGAGAAGAGAAGCCTTTCGAGCTACAGGAGGAACTGGTAGCCGGCGATGGCCACAATGCCGGCAATGACGGTGCTCAGGAAATTAACCCAGTCATTATTCAGCCAGCGCCATCCCCGGTGATATTGGGTTGGTGTTCCACAACTGTGCACTCGCTTCTCTGTCAGCGTGTGGCAGTGGGGACAGAAATATTGCACTTGCCAGGTGGCTCCTAAGAAACTGTCAAACAGGGCTCCGACGAATCCTGCCACCAAGACCAGGAGTCCCTGCAGGAAGGAAAGATGCCATGCTCCAATCCCGGAGGGTAGTTGTAGTGCTAAACCCAACCACGCTGTCCCACTGATAAACGTCGCTCCGGCCCAGGCAGCGCATAAGCCCAGCCAGGTCACCCCCCCGGAAGTACCTGGAAGTACCCGGCGGCCATTCACCAGCAACCGAGGCATGCCGTGGTAAAGAGTGCCCACTTCCGTCGCCCAGGTGTCTGCCGTTGCTGTAGCTAAAGTCGCCAAAAAGAGGAGCCAACCCAATTGTTGCCATTCTCCGGCGCCTCTTTTCCACCCGGCCAACAACATTCCGGCTAACGCCAAACCGCCATTGGCCAATACCTGTGCAGCATCTCGCTTTCCTCCTTTGGCAAATGCTGTCATCGCTACTTTTTTGTTTGTCGTTTGCCAATGCGAGAGTAGTGAGGAGGAGAAGAAAAATGCCACTAACAGAACACTCCCGAGCCAGCCGCCGACCACAAAAGTGAACAAGCCTGAAAAGAACGCGATAACGCTCCCGCTTCTGGAAAGCGAATGGCACCAATAAGCCGTACTGACAATGAGCGCGCTTAGCGCTGTCCCCGTTAGCCAGGGTGAGAGCAGCAACGATCTCATGAGTAACCGAACAAAAGAGCTAACAGTGATACGAGACTCATGAACAGCGCTGTTCCCCACAAGAGATAACTTTCCTTCCTGTGAAAGACGAAGAGAAGGATGCCGAGAAGCGTGTTAGACAGGAGCACAATGCCGGAGATGAGCAATATGGCAAAGTGGTTTGGCCCCCATAAAGGTACCGGCCAACGCAATGTGAGGTAAGTTAGCAACAAGAAGAATGCAAGCCAACTGCCACCCAGTAAAGATAGAGCCACGCTATCGTGCAACAAGGGAATGCGCCATAAAAATGGTGAAGCAAATCCGGCGGAGAGGCGACGGTTCGGACCCAGGCGATGGCGCTCCTCTAAAGCTGCCAGAAAGGCGTCGACGTCAGTTGGTGTCACCGCACATGGTGTCCCCCGGCTAACTTCCAGCAGGACTTGTTGCTTTGGAGGGCTACTGGCAAAGAGGAACAATGGCCCCTTGAACGTCATTACCCGGCCGGTAAAAAGTGCCGGCCAGTGCCAGGACTTATACCAAGGGGATAATGGCATTTCTGTTTCCGAACGTCCTACCAACACTCGCTTGATATCTGGGAGCGGCAGTGTGTAACGGCTCCATCCCCAAAATATCACCAGTGCATCGCGCGTTAACTGATAGCGCAGCCGCAGTAAAGCATAACTGCGATATGCCAGACGGCTGAAGAAAAGCAGCAACAACATTGATAGGAGGAGAATCAGATAGGGGGAAATGCCCCATGGTTGTGTAGCAACCCATAACAGCAGCAAAACAGTGGCAAGAATGCCGCCAGCAGCGTAAAGCAGCCCTTGACGAGCCTCCTTACTCTTTGTAGCGAGGATTACAATTCCTCCGTCAGAATATTGCGTCATCCTATCTCCTTCCCCAACTTTCATTATCCATGCGCCAGCGAAGTTAGCCTGGAACCCTGGGACAAAAATCCACTATTCTTACTATTTACGAAGCAGATATGCGTCCGAGTTAAAATTGTGGCAGGTGTTTCTTCTTTCTCTCGCTCGGGGGCGGGTATCCGATATGGCGTAGGATCTGTTCGTTGCGTCGCCAATGCCGGCGTGTTTTGATCCAAAGGTCTAAGTAAACTTTCTGGTCTAAGATTTGTTCAATTTCTTTCCGAGCGGATTGGCCCACTCGCTTGATCATGTTGCCGCTCTGGCCTAAGATGATGCTTTTTTGCGAATCGCGCTCTACCAATATGTCCGCTGAAATATAAACCAAGCCGTTTTGACGCTCTTTGAATTCGTCGACGAAAACGGCTACAGCGTGAGGCACCTCGTTTTGTAAGAGGAGTAGTAGCTTCTCACGGATAATCTCGGCTACAATGAACCGGGTTTGCTGATCACTCAATTGTTCGGGGGGGTACAAGCGCGGTCCGCGTGGCAGGTTGGCGATGATGGCGGTTAACAGCGCTTTGGTGCCATTGCCATGCAGCGCCGAGATAGGGTGAGCGATGATAAGCGGGGTTAGCGCGGTGTAAGCAGCGATGCGGTACCGTTGCTGGCCGGCATCGGTGATGCGATCAATTTTGTTTAGGGCCATGATGACCGGGCGCGGCTCTTTGAGCTGCTGGAGTAACTGGCCAATCCTGCGGTCAGTAGGGCCCACCGGTGTATTGATATCTATTACCCAGAGGATTAAGTCTCCTTCCAGCAAAGCGTCTAATGCCTGAGTTACCATGAACTCGCTTAATTTGTGTTTTGGCTTGTGTAACCCGGGCGTGTCGGTGAAAATGATTTGTGCATCCTGTCTGGTGAGAATGCCCAAGAGCCGGTTGCGCGTGGTTTGAGGCTTGGGTGAGACAATGGCGATTTTCTCGCCCAGATAAGCATTCAGCAAGGTGGATTTGCCTACGTTAGGGCGGCCTAACAGGATGACAAAGCCAGAGCGATGATCCGCCGGCAAAGGCTCTTCGTGCCAGGCAGTGGCTGTGTCTGTCATGCTATCTCCTGGTTGCCCGGAAGTGCCTCGTTGTAAAGGGTGTAGTTCCCATGGATAAGGTAGATCAAAGGAATGGAGACGACTGTCACGGCCATTTTCACGAGGTATTGCCCTTTGATTAGCGGCCAGACGGGCAAGACACCCCAGAATGCTAAGGTGATAAAGGTAGCGCTGTCTACAAGTGTAGAAATGGTATTACTGCCTAAAACGCGAGCCCATTTGTGACGGGCTGCCCAGCGACGCCAGCCGCTGGGGGCAGGGTCGTGGAGCCAGGCAAAGATTTCTGTATCTACCAACGAGCTCACTAAATAGGCAGCTAAACTGGCTGCGACGATGCGCCAGGTAGAGCCGAGAGTGGCGCTAAAGGCAGCGCTCCCCTTATAAAAGCTGGGGCTGGGAAAGTGGATGGCAAACTGGATGTATGCGGCCAATAATAAGTTGGCGGCAAAGGCTGTGTAAACAACCTTGCGAGCACCTTCTTTTCCTAATTGTTCGTTGATTAAGTCGATGAGTGTAAACGTCAAGGCATAGATGAAAACAGCAGCGGGAACGACGATGCCCGCGCCCAGGCTTACCGGCTTACTGGCAGTTATGTTGGCGATGATTTCGCTGGCCACGTACAGACCAATCAAAAAGATCGGGCCGCTGGATGTTTCAATTGCTATTTTATTTTTTTGCAATGTAATATCCCTTTGTGCACGGTAGCTCTACTCTCCTTCCCGCAAGTATAAGCAGATTCTTGATATTAAACTGGATTCTGGCGTTTTTTATTTTAGCCACGGAAAAACTCAGGATTGCACAGATTTGGGTCGAAAAGCGGGGGGAAATCTGTGTTAATCCGTGCAATCTGTGGTGAAGATAGCCTGATTAAGCCCAAAGCGTTATCTTCGCCAGACTTTAGTATTAAAGAGTCTCCTCATTGGCAGCGCCACGCCTATAGATCAGGCAATCGTAACCCTGCCAAAAGGATAGTTTGATTGTGTACAGTGTCTGCTATTGTAGCTGAGAATAAAGGTCTGTCAAGGTTTAGGCCTGTTGGAGGGTTACTGGTGTCCTTCCGGGAGTGGCTGGATGTATGCTGCAGCGACCCACCCTTCTTTACTATCTGCTAAACGAATTTTTACCCAGACTATGTTTTTCAGCAATAAATGGTCAGGCAGAATGATGAGTGGGGTGCCTTCTGGTAAGGCGGTTAGCACCTTGCCGGCCGGCAGGGCGCGTAGCAGTACGCCTCGTCCCTTGGTGTTGGCAACAATACCGATCTGTGGCGCCGGCGTTGAGGTAACTGTAGATGTGGCTGTTGGCGAGGGAAGCGGCGTAGCTGTTGGGGACGTAGTTGGCGTGATTGTTACGGTGGGAATTGTGGTTGCTGTTGACGTGGAGATTATTGTGGGCGTTGATGTGGGTTGTGGCTGCTGCGTGGGAGTGGCGGTTGGACTGGGGCTAAGGGTTGGCGTGTAAGTTGGAGGAATAAATGTATCTAACTGCCTTAATGGGATAACACTGAGTTGTAGAGAAATAGGGCGTTGCAATTTCAAGGCAATCTTTTTTTGTAGTGAGAGTGTTTCCTGATAGTGAATGTCATGAGAGGAACGGACAGTGATATCTAAGCGGAGGGTGTTGTCTTGGGCTTTGCTGGCTTGCCAATCCACGATTTCAAAGTTGTATTGCTGAGCCTGTGCTGTTAGTGCTTGGTTGATGGCTCGGTTTAGTTTTGTTTGTTGGAGGGAACGGATGGTGAGCCAGGTCAGTGGGATAGAAATGGTTAAGGTGAGTATGATAACCCCGACGATGCCTCGCTGAAACACTTTGGCTCGTTGCTGTTCTCCCCGTTCCGGGTGAAAGCCTACTAGCAAGAAAGTGATACCGCTAGCCCCGCTGACAGCCACTAAGTTGGTGAGGAAGAGGAGAAAAGCACCGCCAGTGATGTTTAAGCTGCTTAAAGCAAGTCCGATACCGATCGTGGATAATGGAGGGACCAAGGCTGCGGAAATGGCGACGCCGGCCAAGGCATCAGCTAGATTCTTCCGGCAGACGGCGTAGGCGCCGGCCATGCCGGAGAAAATTGCCACGCCTAAGTCTAATAAACTTGGCCGGGTACGAGCGAGCACCTCCGTTGGGGGGCTGCCCATGGGCATGACTATGACGACGAAAAAACTGGCCACAAAGCTCACCAAGATGGCTAAGCTAACTCCTTTCAAGGTGGCTTTGGTGGCTAAGCGCAGCAACCGCAGGTTGCCCAAGGCTACGCCGAGGCCGATGGCTATAATGGCGGCCATGAGCGGGGCCACCAGCATGGCGCCTATGATGATGGCAGGGCTGTTGAGAAGAAGGCCGAAGGTGGCAATAGCGGACGCTAAGCTGATCATAATGAAGAAATCGGCGCTAGGCCGGGTAGAACGATGGACTTTTTTATAGACTTCTGCTTGCTCGCTAACAGTGAGAGTAGGAAAGACATTGAAAAAGCGCCACCAGGCACCATGCAGGTAGCGCTGGACAGCACCTGACTGTCGTTTGATGATGATTGTTGGCACCGTGGATTGCACGGCAATAGTCTGTGGCACGTTGCCGAAGATCATCCGATCTAGGAAACCCTCATTGCTGGCCCCAAGAAGTATTGAGTCGTAGCCTTGTCTGGCTTCATCCAGGATGCCGGCGATGACGTTGTGCGCTTGAACAACCTTGGGGTGTACTCGCGTGTTGTCCTGCCACGTCATCAGCATGTTTTGTAGTCTGGTATAACCTAATGCCACTTCTGGCTGGCCCAATTCCTTACGGGCGACGTAAAGGGCGGTAATTTCACTTGCTGGGGCGGCTGTGAGTGCTAACTCGATGGCTAAGGTAGCATTGGGCCCGCCGCTCATGGGTACTAAGATTTTTTTAGGGTGGCTAGAAATGTCGGTGCGGATAACGGCTATGTCGCAAGGGGCCCCGCGAATGACCGGATCTAAAGTGCTGCCCAAGAGGTAGCGGCCTTTGCTGGGAATGCCTCGCCAACCGATGAGAAGCAAATCGGGTTGGCCGTCGCGCGCAGCTTGCAGGATGGCTTCGCTGGGAGCTTTACTTTGTTTGATAGCGATTTCAATGGGTATGCCTTGGCATGCTTCAGGGATATTGAGCCATGCTGGTCGCTGTCCATCAAGGGTAACCGTGACTAGCGTGAGATGACCTGCTTTGTGCTGCGCTAGAGCACAGCCCAAATGCAGAAATGGTTGTAATTGGTTTTCGGTCCCCACAGCGATCATGACGTGGTATAGGGATGGGGCGGTAGTGCTCTCATTCACACTGTTTTTCTCTTTATCATTTGCTCGTGTTTATCTACCGGGTTGGATATTAGTATCCTGTAACTGCTCAGCCTTGAGCAAATAGAACCCAGATACCGCAGATTTCACGCTGATACCCGTAGATAAAGCAAATAAATCAGAAACGATCAGCGAAAATCAGCGTGTACCAGCATCCAATTGTTGGGGAGGCTGAGTAGTAGCGGTATTTTTAGTTTTAACCATAGATTGGTACATATTTTCACGTAATTTTGGGGGAACATCAAACCAAAATCAGCGTAATCTGTGCAACCTGTGGTTTGAATTACCTTGTTGAACCGCAAAATGGATTTTTGCCGGACTCCAGTATATTGGGGACATTATCGCATTGAGTAGCGGATGTGTCAAAAGAGTAGGAGAGAACGTCGCAACGGATTCACACAGATTTTTTCTTAATCCAGTATACTGTAATATGCGAAAATGGTGATGTTCTCTCATTCTGGGATGGAGTGAGGGCAGGGTCTTTTCAAAGTCGATAAGCTGACAAAAAAGAAAACCATTGGTATTCTACACAAAGAAACAAATCATGGAGGTAGATACCAATGGAGCAAGT
>WFQT01000095.1 GCA_015486895.1 Anaerolineae bacterium | reverse complement strand
GGAGGCCCGGCAGTTGGAAACTGCGGGCAACATCTGCGAAGTCGCCCTCCGGCGACTGGATTTAGCCTGCGAAGGCAGGCTTTGCAGACGTTGCAGTGACTTCCGGTCGCCGGGTAGCGGTGACAACACTTAACAGGGAAACTATCAAAAAACAGACAAAACAAAGTCTGTGAAGTCCGTGGTTAGTTAACCAAGTGAAATCTGTGGTTTTCTGTGGCCTATTTTCTTACCTTGGGAACAGAGCTGTTGTTGTTTTTGTTAACGTGAGGAGGCTGGTTGATGAAAACAAAATTTGAATTCGGTGGCAAAATCGCTTGGCGGCCCACGCCGGAATACACCGAAAAGGCGCTGGTCAAGCGTTTCATGGACAAGTACGGCATCGCCACCTGGGACGAACTGTGGCGAAAATCTGTGGATGACATAGCTTGGTTTTGGGACGCCGTGCTGGAAGACTTAGACATCCAGTTTTACAAGCCATATGAGAAAATCGTTGACCTCTCCGAGGGCTATCCGTGGGCTAAATGGTGTGTCGGCGGGGAGATGAACATCGTCCACAACTGCCTGGACAAGTGGATGGGCACGCCGAAGCAGAACCAGGTAGCGCTCCGCTGGGAAGGTGAAGAAGGAGTCGTCCGTCTTCTTTCCTACGGCGACCTGTATCGCGAGGTCAACCGCGTTGCCAACGGGCTGCGGGCGCTGGGGCTGGGCAAAGGGGACGCTATTGGGCTTTTCATGCCGATGACGCCAGAGATTGCGATTGCCCTGCTGGCCGTTGCGAAAATTGGCGGGGTTATCCTGCCACTTTTCTCCGGCTACGGCGCCGGGGCCGTAGCAACCAGGTTGGCCGACGCTGGGGCGAAAGCGCTTTTCACCAGCGACGCCGCTTACCGCCGGGGCAAAGTGGTGCCCATGAAGCTGGTGGCGGACGAAGCCATCGCTCCGGTGCCTACTATGAAACACGTTATCGTCTATAAGCGCGTGGGCGTGGATATTCCTTGGACGGATAGCCGGGACATCTGGTGGGATGATTTGGTGGTAGACCAGCCGGTGACGGCGGCAACAGAGCACACATCCGCCGAGGACATGCTGATGATCATCTACACCAGCGGCACCACCGGCAAGCCCAAAGGCGCAGTCCATACCCACTGCGGCTTTCCCATCAAGGCCGCCCAGGACATGGCTCATGGCCTCGACCTGCACGATTACGACACCCTTTACTGGATGACCGACATGGGCTGGATGATGGGGCCGTGGGAGGTATTCGGCACACTGATCTTAGGCAGCACCATGATGTTCTACGACGGTGCTCCCGACTATCCCGACGTGGATCGGCTTTGGACTTTAGTCGAACGCCACGGCATCACCGCGTTAGGCGTTTCCCCCACGCTCATCCGGGCGCTGATGCGCTTCGGCGAGGGCCCTATTAAGAAGCACGACCTTTCCTCTTTGCGACTGGCCGGCTCCACCGGCGAACCGTGGAATCCGGAGCCGTGGCTCTGGTTCTTCCACAATGTGCTGATGGGGCGCAAGCCTATCATCAACTACTCCGGCGGGACGGAAGTCTCCGGTGGCATCCTCATGGGCAACGTGATGAAGCCACTGAAGCCGTGCGCTTTCTCCGGGCCGTTGCCGGGCATGCACGCCGATGTGGTAGACGAAAACGGCAACTCAGTGCGCTCCCAAGTTGGCGAGCTGGTTCTGCGCAAGCCATGGATCGGCATGACACGTGGCTTTTGGAAGGACCCGGAGCGCTACATCCAGGCCTATTGGTCACGATTCCCGGATGTCTGGGTGCATGGCGACTGGTCGGCGGTGGATAAAGACGGCCTCTGGTACATTTTGGGGCGCTCCGATGACGTGATTAAGGTGGCGGGCAAACGGTTGGGGCCGGCGGAAGCGGAAAGCGCCGTGGTGGCCCATCCCGACGTGATTGAAGCCGCAGCCATCGGCGTGCCCGATCCGGTGAAAGGTCAGGCTCTGGTGTTGTTCTGCGTCCTGAAGCCGGGAGAGAAGCCTTCTCCAGAGCTGGAAGCAGAACTGCGAGCTATGGTCGTCAAGGCCTTGGGTAAGCCGCTGGCGCCAAAGGCGATTGAATTTGTGCCGGACTTGCCCAGAACCCGCAACGCCAAAGTTATGCGCCGCATCATCAAAGCCGCTTATTTGGGTGAGGACACCGGCGATACCAGCGCCTTAGTGAATGTCCACGCAATTCGGGATATCGCCGGGTTGCACTCAGGTAGTGGTGGAGTGTAGCAGGCGATAAGGGGAGAATGAGGGCTTGCCGATGGAAGTTATCATTACTGGAGGCACGGGGCTCATCGGGCGAGCGTTGAGCATGGCGCTGGTTACGCGGGGCGACAAGGTCGTCGTCTTGAGCAGGGATCCAGAGGGTGCTCGGAACATGCCCCCGGGCGTCCGGATTTCTCAGTGGGACGGGAGATCCGCCGCCGGTTGGACGCATCTTGTCAACAATGCTGACGCAATCATCAACTTAGCCGGTGAAAACATCGCCGCAGGGCAATGGACGGCGGAACGGAAGCGACGAATCAGTGAGAGCAGGCTGAACGCCGGTAAAGCAGTGATGGAAGCCATCGCAGCAGTGGAGCAAAAGCCGCGTGTCCTGATCCAGGCTTCTGCGGTGGGATACTACGGCCACCGGGACACTGAAGTAGCTACCGAAGAAACCAGGCCTGGCGATAACTTCTTAGCGCAGGTAGTAATAGCGTGGGAAGCTTCAACAGAGCCAGTGGAGCGTTTGGGCGTGCGGCGGGTGATTATTCGTACCGGGATTGTGCTAAGCCAGGACGGAGGAGCACTGCCCCGAATGCTCCTCCCTTTCCGTTTTTTCATGGGCGGGCCGCTGGGGAGCGGGAAACAATTGATGCCCTGGATTCACATCGCGGATGAGGTAGGAGCCATTCTCTTCTTGCTGAATCGGGATGACGCCGTCGGGCCGTTTAACCTCACTGCGCCGGGGCTGGTGACCAATGCCGAGTTTAACCGCGTTCTTGGTCGTGTCATCAAGCGGCCCACTTTTATGGCGGTACCGGCTTTTGCACTGAAATTTGTTTTGGGAGAAATGGCGCAAATTGTCCTGGAGGGGCAGCGAGCAATCCCTAAGCGACTTCTTGAGCTTGGCTATGCGTTCGAATTTCCTGCTCTGGAAGGCGCTTTGCGCAATATTCTACGGTGTTAAACGCAAATTTGGTGGTATCTGTTCAAAAAGTAGGGGCGAACCCTTGTGGTCGCCCACCTGGACAGGTACAAGACCTTTCGGTGTTTCTGGAACGTTGAGAGAGTAGAGATCATGGACTTGGAAGGGAAAAACGCGCTGGTGACTGGCGGCAGCCGCGGCATTGGTCGGGCCATCGCCTTAGCTTTGGGACGCAAGGGCAGCAACGTAGCGGTGAACTACCACCGCCGTGCGGCTGCTGCGGGCGAGGTGGTTGAGCTACTGCGAGAAATGGGCGTCAAAGCTATAGCAGTACAGGCTGATGTCAGTGATTACGATCAAGTGCAACGAATGGTGCAGGAAGTTGTATCTGGTTTAGGCGGCTTACAGATACTCGTCAATAACGCTGGCATAGTCGGCTCTCACACTGCTTTAGCCGAGATTCCCGTGGCCGAGTGGCGACAACTGATCGACGTGAATCTCAGCGGCACTTTTTTCTGCTGTCAGATCGCGGCTGCAGCATTGAAGCGCAACGGAGGCAAAATTGTCAACATTTCCTCTATTGCCGGGAAAATGGGCGGCACTATCGGCAGCCACTACGCGGCGTCTAAAGCGGGCGTGATCGGCTTGACATTTGCCTTAGCCAGAGAATTGGCGCCTCGGGTAACAGTCAATGCTATTGCCCCGGGGCCAGTGGACACTGATTTTATCTCAACAGAAGTCAAAGAACGACTGTCGCGCTCTACCCCCTTTGGCCGTATTGCCACGCCGGAGGAAATCGCTCACGCGACCATTTTCCTGTTGGAAAATGATTACATTTCCGGCGAAGTCATAGACGTAAACGCCGGGCGTTACATGGATTAGCGAACAACTGGCGGTCTACGCCTCGCAGCAGTACATTCCCCGTAAGCGACAATAGCTCCCTTTTCCCATTCCTTTTCTCTTTCCCACTGTCTATAGTTAAGGATAGAGAATATAGGCATGGGGGGAGTGAACAGTATGAAACGTCGTTTACAATGGAGTCTAAATCTCCTCCTCGCGTTAGCTTTAAT
>WFQT01000094.1 GCA_015486895.1 Anaerolineae bacterium | reverse complement strand
CTAATTACTCAAGAGTATGTTACTCACGAGTAGAATACCACAAAAAAGTGACAAGTCGACAGTTGTTACCGTTTTGTTTGCAACGATGAAATGACCTATCGGTCGAATCCAGCCTCGCGTGGAATCGTTTGATAGCCACCCGTTTTTATAGGCGCACAACGGCTTCTCGTCCGTGGTGTCATCTTTCGGGCCGTACTGGGTCACGGGCTTGCGGCCGCGCGTTGGCCTTCGCCGTCCCTCCGTACTAGCGGGCGCAGGTGCATCATCCGGGCTATACCGACCACTTGATGGTACGATGATCAAGTTAGCGTCGCTTTGCTCCGACAGATGGATGGCATCGCCGGAACTCGTAGCCGATTTCATCGGAATACGCAGTGACAAAGGTTGGCACCTTGAAACGATACCTGGCTTACTGCGTGGCCGGGGCCGGAAAAGTGTCTATCTTTTGCTGCCCGACTTTCCAATTCGCGGTGAACCAGCCGTGTCATTGGCAGCGCATTTCAACCTCTTGCGTGAGATGAGGCACCTCCCAAACTCTCAATGATGCGCCTGGGAGGTATCACTCAAATGCAGAAGCTTCGCCCAGTCGTGGCCCACTTTGCCAGCGAATCGCTGGCCCATTTTGCCCGCGAACCACTAGCCCACTTGGGTGAAAACCTATGGGCCATTATCGCACGCGAACTGACACCTGTTGGCTCGCGCCGTCCTGCGGGTGAGCGAAGTGGTGAACTTGCGGCCGGAGGACGTGGACCAGTTGCTCTTCGTGAGCAAAACTGGCAAGCAGATGGCCGGCAGAGATGTACAGCGGCTGGTTTGCAAAGCGGCATGGTTGGCAGGGATAGATCGGAAGATAACGCCCCATACTTTGCGGCACACTTACGCCACCCGGGCGCTGCGACAAGGCGTAGAGTTGGCAACGTTGGCCCGGCTGCTGGGCCACGAGAGCATCACCACCACGGCGCGCTACTTGCACCCGGATGAAGCGAAGGTAGCTGAGATAGTGAAGGAACTATAAGAAAATCAGGATGAGGAGATCACCCAGGATCGCCATTGACAACAGCGATAGATATCGGTCCGCTCACCACGCCCAATCAAGCACACTGGCCCCATGATGGGCGAAAACTGACAAAGGCGGCTCGGCTGTCGCTACCAGCCACCTCGGCGGCCCTACTGACGGCCCGCTGAGGTGAAGAGAATATTCCTTGTGTCGGGCAACCTGACAAATCTGTCTAAGCAGTTCGGATTTGTGGGGAGGGGAAGGATTCATGTAGTTTGACAACCTCCATTCTGCATGTCATATTAATCATGTAATCCCTGTGTAACAATGTTCTTTGATCAGCAACCCGCTTTCGTATGAAGGAATGCTTTGTTGAAGTGAAGTATAGTGGAGGAAAATCTCCCTGTTAAGGGTGATATGCGCCGAAATCGTCGCGAGGTGGCTTCAAATGCGGCGGGAATGCTGTATATGATCCGAAAATCGGGGATTAGGTAACATTCTTGCCGTGTTGTGTGGACATAGCCGCGAAATCGCGGTATAATTACGGGTTAGCCGCCATTCAATCTCTATTCAATGGTAAGTAGTTGATAAGTAAAAACTATTCACAGGATTAGACACAGGATAAGCAGAGCAGCGATATAATCATATTAGTCAAAAAACTGATAATTGACCGATATTGGGATTAGAAAGTGATTTGAGAAAATGAAACCTAATGTCCATCTAAAAGATGTCATTGATGAGATGGATTCGTTTGGAGATGAGTACAGATCATTTCTGAATATTCAGACGGGGGAATTTATTACACTCTCTGACGAAGAACTGGGTGCTGCTGAAGAGGGCAGGTCTTTGGAAGATTATCCAGAATGGCAACGAGAACTTATCCAAAAAGCTAGTGAAGTTTTATCAACAGATGATTATTGTAAGTTGCCAAGCAAGTTTGATATCCACGAATATTCAATAATGGAAAGTTTCTGCTACTCAGTTGAAGATGATGGGCTAAGGCGTCGATTGCTGAATAGTATTCAGGGGCGGGGAGCGTTTAGATATTTCAAGGATACAATCCATGAATATGGAGTTGCGGATGATTGGTATCGATATCGCTATCAAGCACTCCGAGAAATAGCGATACATTGGTTAGAAGGGAATAACATTGCGTATACGGAAGAAACTGAGAAGAAAAGTGGCGGCTAACCACACATGCAGGCGACCGGGCTGCCGCCCGAGGGTAAGCGGCGCGATTTTTCGAGAAAGGTTATGAGCAAAGGATGTTCAGGGTCAACAACGCCCGGCGCCTGATGTAATCGTTAGGCAGCCTAGCATAGCTGTACCACACAGGCTATATCAGGTGGAAAGGAGGGGCAAATGCGCCAGGAACGAGAGTATCGCCTTGTGGAATGGGTATGGGATCAAGATGGCATCCAGTACTTTCTTCCAGGCGGGCGTCATGCCGCCCTGCAAGGGAGTTATTCCGAAGTGGTAGAGCCGCTTACAAGTTTAGGGAAGGAAGG
>WFQT01000093.1 GCA_015486895.1 Anaerolineae bacterium | reverse complement strand
TTCGTAGCTCTTGCGCCATCGCCCGTAGCGTTTCCAGCATCGGCCCAGTGCCGACTACACGGAGTCGTGCATCCGGGAGACTGCGCATCGCCTGCAGCAAATCGTTCAGCCCTTTGTAGTACCGCAGCCTCCCGACGAAAAGGAGCATGAACGACCTATCGTAAGGCTCCGGAGGCGGCGTGAACCGGCGATGATCCACGCCCAGCGGCACCACGACGCATTTTTCCCGCACCTGCGACAGCCACGGCGATGTCTCGATGTACCGGGGGCTGGTGGCGATGATGCGGTCGGCGCGGCGCAGGACACGGCGAAGGATCGGGCCGTAGAACCGCATGATGGCTCTCTGGCGCACCACGTCCGAGTGGTAGGTGATGACGATTTTCGATCTGCGTTTCAGGAGCCAGGCGCTCGCCTCGCCCAGGGGGTACGGCGAATGGACGTGGACGATGTCGGCGTCCGCCCGCGCCAGCGCCAGCGGCTGGCGGCAGCTCAGCGGCATGGATGCGACGGTGGCAAGCCGTCCCGTCTTCACCACCCGTACGCCGTTCAGTTCCTCGACGTGGGTCCCAAGGCCGGGGTCGCATACCAGGACGGTTACGTCGTGCCCGGCCCGCGCCTGCGCTTCCGCCAGGACTTTGATGTGGTTCTCGATCCCGCCGAGGACGGGGAAGTAGTCTTTGTAGAGATGCAATATCCTAAGCATCGAATTTCTTCACAGCAAAGTCACTGGAGTTACAACCGAGCAAGCACAGACCTGCTATCAGCAGCACCACAGACATGATCCCCCACCCAGTCGAAAGCGCTCCCCATGGGGACGGAAGCACCCTGACCCATAAATGGGTTAGTCTAGCCATGGAAGCGAAAAGATATCCAGTTGCCGCAAGCAGTCTTGTTCTATCTCTCTTCCATAACCAAGCCAATGGCGGCAGGACAAGCACAAAATTATAGCGCTCCATATGGGGGAAGGTTAATAGCGAAAGTAGTATCACCACATAGAAAAACGCCTCTGAATTCTTGCGCCCTGACCGAATCCATTGGGCAAGTACAATGCTCCCCACAATCACTAAAACAGCGCCTGCTGCGACTCGGGCTGCCGCAGCAGTAACGGGAATGAGCGGTTTCCATGAAATTACATCTCCGGAAAACGCAGAAATCCCAGGGACATGAAATTGGAGAGGCTGAGTCAGCCTTACAAACCACGCGACCAGGGACTGATCATCCACAAACCCCGCACTAGCAAAACTTCCTGCCTTGCCTGGAAGATAGTGAAAAACATAGAGCCGGAAAATAGAAGGGGAGACTATCCAACTCAGTCCAAAAGCTATCAAAATGCCTGAGACAGCCGCAATAACTCTGCGCTTGGTGCCGGAAATTAGACAAATGCCAGCCAACCAAAAAATAGGGAAGGCTTTGGTAGCAACGGATAAGACCCACAGCCCGGCCTCAGCTACCAAATGTCCAACTTTACTATGTACGTTCAGCTTCTCGCCTACTAGCAAAGCAAGCGCAAGAAGGAAAATAGAGGTCTGACCTAAAGTTAGAGTGAGGAATACAGGACCAAAGGTCAGAGTAAGAAGGAACACGAGGGTATATCCTGTTGCTCCTGTTATCCCAGCTATTTCTTTTAGTTTCCAAGTACACCACACCAACAACAAAAAGTTCAAGGCAAGCCATATCCATGCCGCCACCGGAAAGCTCAAAAATGTGATCGGCTGCAGCAACCAGGGCCAGGCAGGAATACTGTTTAGAGAAGGCAACGTTAAATGCAACCCATGAGCAACCGCTAAGGTTTTAATCTCAGCACTCCACCCGTACGGGGAATACCCATATCTGAATGCTAGAGCGCCAGCGTAGAATGATCCAAAATCAACAAGTTTTGGAGTTGGGAAAAACATTCCAGCACGCAAGAATGCCGTGCCTAGGTTAATGACCGGTCCCGCGAGCATTAAACCCCACAAAGCCAGCTTCCTCATAGCCCCTCCGAGGTACCAGATAGCAGCTTCTCTTCAGCTTATTGAGAAACTTTCCTCCTGTAAACAGCCAGCGTCTTTACAGCCGCTCGCTTCCAGGAAAACTCCTTTGCCTGTTTAAGGCCTCGATCCTTCAGTTCCGCCCGCAACGAAGCATCCGACAGCAAGCGGCGCAGCGCTCTGGAGATGGAATCCACGTCTTCCGGGCCGAAGTACAAAGCAGCGTCCCCGGCCACCTCCGCCAGCGACGAGGTGTTCGAGCACGCCACGGGCACGCCGCACGCCATCGCCTCCAGCACCGGCAGGCCGAAGCCCTCGTACAGGCTGGGGAAGACGAACGCCTCCGCTGCGGAGTAGAGAGCCGGGAGGTCATCTTCCGGCACAGGACCCAGCCAAATCACGGGAACTCCGAGCTTTTCCGCTGCCACTTTCGGCTCCGGGAACTGGGAAATCCACGCTCCGGCTATGACCATAGCAACGTCCTTAGGCTTGACCTTCGCCCACGCCTCCACGAGCCTGACCAGGTTCTTGTGCGGTTTGTTGCTTCCCAGGTAGAGGAAGAATCGATCCGGCAGACCGTACTTGCGCCGGAGAGCTTCCACTTCCTCCGGCGGCCGCGGGCTGAATCGGTCTGAAGCTGCCAGGGGTATTGCAGTGATCCGGTCCGGCGGCACGCCGAAAAAGCGCACGTAGTCCTGCTTCGTGGCCTCGGAGATGGCGATGACGTGCTTGCTGGCATGCAAAGCCAGTTTCGTGGTCAGGCGAAACAGGAGCCTGGCGCGGGCTGTGCTGTGCCCCGGAAACCGCAGGGGGATCACGTCGTACACGGTGAGTACCGTCGGCACGCCGGGGAAGTACGGCATCAGGTAGTAGGCGCTGTGGTATAGGTCGGCTTTCAGCCAGCGTAAGAGCCAAGGCACTTTCCACTGCTGGGCGAGAGAGAACGGGG
>WFQT01000092.1 GCA_015486895.1 Anaerolineae bacterium | reverse complement strand
TCATCTCAACGCGGGAAGACGAAAAACAGCGACTTTTCCTCATTCCCAGCGATGGCGGCGAAGCAAAACCGATCTCCGACGAACAGATAACTGAGATCAGCGACGTTGAATGGTCGCCTGACGGCACGGCTTTAGCTTTCAGCGCCAAAACGGGTAAAAAGGATGGGGAGGAGGACGAAGAAGAGGAAGTCTACCAGGAAGTCACCCGGCTGCTCTGGAAAATGGACGGCGAGGGGTGGTGGGACGGCAAATGGCGCCACATTTGGACGTTAACATTATCCGGAGAACTCAACCAGCTCACCGACGGTGAATATGACCACCAGGCCCCCCATTGGTCCCCTGACGGCCGGCAAATCCTGTTCACCGCCGACCGAACCCCAACTGCTGACCAGAACCGTTTCTCCGATTTATGGTTGGTGCCGGCAACGGGCGGCACCTTGAAGCGCCTGACGGAACATCAATGCGGCATCAACGCCGCTTGCTGGTCGCCGACCGGCGAGGAAATTGCTTACATCGGCCAGGAAGTTGCCCGGGGGCCGAACAGCAATTCCGAAGTCCGGCTACTCACATTGGATAACGGCGAGGAGCACTCACTTACCAACACATTCGACCATAGTGTAGGAGATTACGTTCTAACGGATGCCCACGGACATATCCCGACGCCGCTATTCTGGCCTAAAAATGGCAACGACATCTACTTTTTGGCCACGGATCACGGCAGCACCAACCTCTACCGGGTCCCGGCGGACGGCGAAGAGGTATCCGCCGTCATCCAAGGGAAACAGCATATCTTCGCTTTGCACGTCAATGATGCCGGGCAAGCTGTCACCGGGATCGACACACCGCTATCACCCGGCGAGCTTTTCTTTTGGAAGGGAGACAAATCGATTGTCCAGCTCACCCATTGCAACGATGATTTCCTCGCCACAAAAGAACTCACCTCACCCGAGCCATTCAACGTCGAGAACGAAGTCGCCTGGGAAATACAGGGCTGGCTTCTCAAGCCGCCTGGGTTTGACCCGCAAAAACAGTATCCACTCATCGTAGAAATCCACGGCGGCCCTCACGCGGCTTACGGATGGGGCTGGTTCCACGAATTCCAACTCCTGGCCGGGGCCGGATACGCGGTACTGTTCACCAATCCCCGGGGCAGCCAGGGCTACGGCGAAGCGTTCAACGATAGCATTCGCTTCCACTGGGCTCCACCCGTACAGAAAGATATCGAATTGGCGCTGGATGAGATTCTATCACGAGGGTTCGTGGACAAGAGCCGCATCGGCGTCACCGGCGGTTCCTATGGCGGCTACATGACCAACTGGATCGTCGGCCACAGCGACCGCTTTGCCGCCGCGGTCAGCCAACGTAGCTGCTCGAATTACATCAATCTGTACGGGAATGATGATATGGGACATTATTTCGGCACAGGGGATGCGCCAGGGACACCGTGGGAGAATCCACAATGGTACATAGATAACTCACCCCTCTTCTACGCACCAAACATCAAGACACCATTGCTGCTCATCCACAGCAAAGACGATTTACGCTGCACGTTAGAACAGGCAGAGCAACTTTACCGGGCATTGCGGGTGCTGGATCGTGAAGTCGGCCTGGTCATCTTCAAGGATTCCAGCCACGGCCTTTCTCGCACCGGCAAGCCCAAGCAGCGGTTAGAACGGCTGCGCCGGATTTTAGGCTGGTTCCAAAAATACATGCCAGAGACACTATCAGCGGAGGCCGTAGCCTCATGACGACTTCCTTGTTCTCATTTATCGCCCTAAAGTCACCAACAAGCGGCCGAAAAAGCGCCAGAGGGAACGGAACTTCACCGCCGAAATCCAGGTCAAACAGTCCCCAGCGGCCGGGTCAAGGAAAGCATAGCCTCCACGCCGCTGGCCAAAGCGATTCAAATCATACGCGTAGAGCACGCTAATATGCCCCCCTATCACCAGCCTCTTCCTACGCCAACCAGTAATTACAAGTGCAATGCGGTTCAAGTTCAGGTTGTACCGCAAATCGGACTCGCTGGCCCAAATTGAAAGGTGCGCCGGGATACCGAAATGGTTTCTCAAGGTAAAAGGCACTCCCCATGGCATGGTAGCCCAGTCAGGAATCCGCGCCAGCAACGGGTAGTGATTCATCCACCGGGCCACATCCTGGCCAAGAACGAAACGCGGCATCCGATGATACAGATTCACCGCCATGGCAATGCTGTACGGCCCGCAATCGTTACCATCCCCCTGATACAGGTGATAGCGACAAACTTCACTCTGAGAAAACTCAAAAAGGTAGCTCTGCATCCTTCACCCCCTTTATTGCTTCCTCTCCGCAAGCCTCCGCAGCCCGCAAGATATTTTGCTTCACTGCCGGGTTCACCCGCTGCATTATCCGCAACAGTTCCCGAACCTGAGCCCGTTGCGTCTCGCCAGCCAGAGGACAGTCATAACCTAAATCAGGGAAAGCTGCCAAACGAGCCAAGCGCCTCAATTCACTTTCCGGCACCGACGCCAATGGCCGAATCAAAGTCAAAGCGCCGTCAAAATAATCACGCTTGGGCAGCAAAGTCGTCAACTGGCCGGAGTGAAACAAGTTCAGCAAAGCCGTTTCCACCAAGTCATCAAAGTGATGGCCAAACGCCACTTTATTATAGCCATTAGCCAGCGAGAAGCGCCCCAAAGCCGCCCGCCGGTATTGCGTGCAGCGATAACAAGGCAAAGGCAACGACTCTGCCGGCGCTACTTCCACCGATAACAAACGAAACGGCAGCCCCCAGGAAGCTACCAAAGCGGCCAAATCCTGTTGCCGCCCTTCGTCGGCTACGGCACCCGGCACCACCACATGAGCAGCCAATAAATCGTAATGCTCCGGCTGCGCCCGTTGCCGCCATTGCAACAAACGCAATAATGCCAAACTATCCTTGCCTCCGGAGACGGCCACCACAATCCGATCTCCATCAGCGATAAGCATTTCATCTCGCACCAGCTTATTCACTTTCTTGAGAATGAAATAAGCCAGGCGGGCAACAGGATCTCTTTCTTTACTGGCCATGCCCTTCAGCATTCAACATCTCTACCGCTTTCAGGAGCTGGGTGTCATTCTTTTCACGGAACAGTTTCGACGTAAGCCCTTCTTCCTCCTTAGGCCACAATGGGGTCACTTTTGCAGGTAAAGCAACCTCCACGTCCGGTTTGATACCGTGATCTTTAATCACCCGACCGTTGGGAGTCAGCCAGAGGCCCACCCCCAAAAGGATTGCCGAGCCGTCGCTCAAACGGAAAGAGGAAAGGACAGTACCAGTGCCGAAAGTCGTCTTACCAACGATCTTCGCCCGGCCGTTATCTTGCATCGCCCCCGAGAAGATCTCAGCAGCGCTGGCCGTCCCGGAGTTCACCAAAACAACCGCCGGTAGGTCCAGAGCCATCCCCCCATGGGCTGCTTTGTACGGGGTACGATGGCCTTTGCTATCCTGCTCCAAGAGAACTACTTTGCCTGCCGGTAAAAATTCGCTGCTCACTTTGACAGCCTGATCCAACAACCCCCCGGGGTCATTCCGCATGTCAATAATCAGCGCCGTAGCACCGGCGACTTTTGCTTCCTGCAAAGCTGAGCGCAACTGTGCATCAGCATTGGCCGAAAACTGAACCACTTGAATGTGGGCAATTTTCTCCCCCGGCACCATATGCCAGATCGCAGCTGGGACGGTCACCTCGGCGCGGACAATGGTAATGTCCACCGGCGAAGTATCCCCTTCATGCAAAACTGTCAGCGTGACTGGCTTTCCCTTCGGCCCCCGGATCTTCGCCACCACGGTGGTCAAACTCTGGCCCTCGGTGTTCTCTCCATCCACTTTCATAATCAGATCCCCAGCCCTAATGCCTGCCTTTTCCGCCTGAGAACCCGCTAACGGCGCCACGATTACCGGAATACCATTCTTCACGGAAACTTGAGCACCAATGCCATAAAACTGGCCGGACATGGTACCTTGTTGTACCCTCAGCTCTTCTGGCGTCAACAAAGTTGTATGCCCTTGATCGCCCAGAGAATCCAACATGCCGCGGATCGCGCCGTACGTCATTTGGCGTGGGTTAATGGCAGTGCGCACTACGTAATGCTCTTCCACCAAATTCCACGCCTCCCAAAAAATTTTGAATTGCCCCTGAACATCCGCAGGCTCATTCGCCGAAGGCGTCGCCAAATTTGGAGCCACATTGCTCAACAATCGCGGCCCCAGCAAAGCCCCTCCCAAAAAGGAAGACAATGTCAATATAACGCACAAAAAGAGAGCGAAGATCACCAACAAAGCTTGTTTCATAACTGCAAATCATCCTTTCCAGCAAACTGGACTCTGGCGTTTTTTTATTTTAGCCACAGAAAAATACAGAACTTCACACTTCATTATATTTTACCCTTGCCTGCGCAGATACCCAAACAGAAACTATCATAGCCCATGATCCCAACTTGTGACAAAAGAGCTCTCGCGTCGATTATTCTCGTTCTGGACCTTGGAAGGAGCAAGGCAAATCGATTTCTTTTGCCCCACTATTTCTCCTTTCGTGACACGCCGGACAGCGGCGGCGGGCCGTCTTCCACTCGAGGTGGGACCGCTCCGGGGGGGAAACGTTCCTTGTTACGTGCTATTTTCGCTAAAACAGCATCGCTTAAGTCAATATCAACCCGGTTGGCCAACGTTAGGGCATAAATTACCACATCTGCCAACTCATCAGCAATGACCTTTCGCCAGGCAGAGTCCGATTCTATGTATGCCACCTCTGCTTCCCCTCGCCACTGAAACAATTCCAACAGCTCATTAGCTTCTAAAGAAAGGGAAAGGCTCAAGTCCTTGGCATTGTGAAAACGATGCCAACCACGATCGGAGTGAAAACGGTGAATAACAGCCCGCAGAGCGGCTAAGGTCACTCGCGTATCAGCCATGACCAACCTTGCTCCTTATAGTGACGTAAAAGATAAGGTCCCAAATCCACTACTAACATGCCGGCTAATATCAAAGCGCTACCGACGATCACACGCGGCGTAAACCGCTCTCCGGTCAGCAAAAAGCTGAACAGAGCAGCAAAAATGGGCTCGGCAGAGAAAATCAACGCCGCGTGCACCGCCTCCGTAAAGCGCTGGGCCACCGTTTGCACCGTAAACGCCAGCGCCGAGGCGAAAATACCGGTGAAAGCGGCAGAGAAGAGCACAGGACCTGTAGGCCGCTGCCAACTCTCGCCGACCACCGGCACAAACAATACACTGAGCATGACAACCATCAACAACTGCCCCACCGTCAAAGGCAAAGCATCGTAGCGATGCGTCAGGTATTCTACCAACAAAATCTGGACGGCAAAAGCAGCCGCACACCCCAAAGTGAGAACATCCCCTTTATTGGGCTGCAAGTTATCCTCGAAATTCAACGAAAGCAAAGCCAATCCAATGAATGCCAAGGCGATGCCGAACCATGTCTTCCCTGACGGTCGGTGGCGAAATATCAAGGCGGCAAAAATAGGAACCAAGACCACCGACGTGCCCGTGATAAATCCTGCTTTCGCTGCTGTTGTCCAGCGCAGCCCAAAAGTTTGCAAAGCGTAGCCTAACGACAATACAATGCCCAGAAGTAGACCAGCCCCCAGCGCCGTCAGTCCTACCTTCCGCCCATCAGGCGGCAAAAGGCCCGGCTGTCGTTGAACCCACCACCATGCCGGCAACATGGTGACTGTAGCGAAAGCAAAGCGCATGGCCAAATAGGGAAATACCGGATAGGTCAGCACAGCGTCCTGCACCATGACGAAAGTGCTGCCCCAAATGAGAGTCACCAACAACAAAGATAAATCAGCGTAAAGTTGTCTGCGGTTCAAAGTAGCGCTATCTCTTCCCGGACCGCCTGCAGCAAAGTATTCATTTTCAGCGTTGGCAACGAATGACAAGACGCTTGCATAGCTGCTGCCAGATCGCGAGCCAATCCACGGTCAAAGGCGGGAGCTTCCATGTTAATCACTAACGCGGGGATGTGTGCCCGGGCAATGGCATAAGCCATGCGCATGGCCTCCTCTTGTGGCGGCAACCCGGCCATGGAAACGTTTCCCACTCCGTCGGTGAGCAGGATGAGAAAAGGCATGACTTCCGGGTCGCGCTGCTGCGCAGACGTCAAGAGGCGGTAAGCCAAGTAAAGTCCGTGAGAAAGGGGCGTCTTTCCCCCTACGGGGATATCTTGCAGCACTTTTTTCGCCAATTCCACGCTGGAAGTCGGCGGCAAAACCACTTCCCCCCGATCATGCTGGAAAACAACCAACCCAACCCGGTCACGCCGTTGATAGGCATCCACCAACAAAGAATGAATCGCCCCTTTGGTCGCTTCCATGCGCTCCGACGCGGCCATAGACCAGGAAGCGTCTACCACAAAGACAATGACATTACCGGCCCGACGGGTCCGCACTTTGCGCTGCCAATCCTGTCGCTCTACCACCACAGCTACGCCGGGATGTTGCCGCCGCAATTGATGGGGTGCCGCCTGGCGCAGAGTTGCATCGAAAGCAAAGTCCCAGTGACCATCAAAAGGAACGGCTCGAATGTAGCGGCCACTCTTGCGCTGTGTTAGCGTACTACTCCGTCGCCCTGTCCGCCGACGCAAATGACGGTCTGACGGCGTGTCTAACTGCCGGGGACGAAACTGCTCGCCAACCGCAACCGGCTGTGTAGTCGAAGCACTTTCCTCATCAAGGGCAGAAAGCTGCCCCCCTTTGACCGGTTGTGGTTTCCCATTAGCCGGCTTATCTTCCCCGGTCAGCCGTTTTTTTTACGT
>WFQT01000091.1 GCA_015486895.1 Anaerolineae bacterium | reverse complement strand
GTCATGTAACTCCTGCTTCATTTTCTCGGCTTTCTCGGTGCCATTGACGGTGAAGATCAACTCTCTGGCAAGTAGGCTTGGTAGTTGTGAAAATAGATAACTTCACGAGCAAGGATGCTCGTAGAACAAGGAGGTTCGTTATGTCCGGAGTTCGGTTTCCATTTGAGCCTTTCCGTATCAAGATGGTGGAGCCTATTGGCTTAACCACACGGGAGGAACGGGAAGCGTTGTTACAAGAAGCGGGCTACAACCCGTTTTTAATTCCTGCTGAAAAGATTACCATCGATTTACTTACCGATTCAGGTACCGGCGCCATGAGCCAGGCCCAGTGGTCAGCGATGCTGTCCGGGGATGAGTCTTACGCCGGGGCCCGGAGCTATTATCACTTGCGGGATGTGGTGCAACGGGTCACCGGTATGCCTTACTTCGTGCCTGCCCACCAGGGCCGGGCAGCAGAGAACGTCTTTTTCGCGGCTTTGGACGTTGGACCGGGCATGTTCGTTCCTGCCAACCAGCATTTTGACACCACTCGCGCTAATGTGGAAGTCCGCGGTGCTCAGGCGCTAGACATGGTGGTGTCAGAAGGAATGGAGCCGCATAATCTGGCTCCTTTTAAGGGAAACATTGACTTAGACCGGCTGGCACGCTTTATAGACGAAATGGGCGCTGAGCATATCCCGGCAGTGATTATTACCATCACGAATAATTCAGGCGGCGGGCAGCCGGTTTCCCTCGAGAATATCCGCAGGACAAAAGATCTACTGGCGCCTCACGGCATTCCGTTGGTGTTGGATGCTGCTCGCTTTGCCGAGAACAGTTATTTTATCAAAATGCGAGAACCCGCCGCTGCCGAGATGAGCGTGGCGGAGATTGCTCGGGCGACATTTGATCTGGCTGATGCGTTCCTGATGAGTGCCAAGAAGGATGCCATTGTTAATATCGGAGGATTGATAGGGGTACGTGATGGGACGCTTTTCCAGAAGATTTCAACCGAGCTGATACTCCGGGAAGGGTTCATCACCTATGGTGGCTTAGCCGGTCGTGATCTAGAGGCCCTGGCGGTTGGGTTGGAGGAAGGACTGGATGAGCATTATCTGGCCTACCGCGTTGGGCAGACCGCCGCTCTGGCGGGACGGTTGCAGGAAGCTGGATTGCCTTTGGTGGAGCCTCCTGGTGGTCATGCAGTTTTTATTGATGCAAAGGAAATGTTGCCACATATTCCACAGCGACAGTTCCCGGCGCATTCTTTTGTGGTGGAAATGTACCGGGTCGGCGGTGTTCGCGCGGTGGAGATTGGCAGTGTTATGTTCGGTGGTGTGGATCCTGTAACTGGCGCAGAGCGTTTCCCGGAGCTGGAGCTGGTGCGACTGGCGCTGCCCCGCCGGGTGTACACTAGTTCTCATCTGGAGTACGTAGCCGACGTCTGCGCAGAAATTTACCGGCGCCGAGAGACGTTGCGGGGGCTGAAAATCGTGTACCAGGCGCCGACGTTGCGTCATTTCACTGCTCGTTTCTCGCCGCTTTGAGGGTAGCCCATGTCGGTTTTGGCACCGTAGAGCAAGGCATTGCCTTGCTCTACGCTACTGGAGTCTGGTAAAAATGAGATTTTTGGCTCAGCAGGACTGTTTGAACCACAGATTGTGCAAGTTACACTGGTTCCGATCTGATTTTTCGCCACAATTCTGTGAAGATCTGTGGCTAAAACCGAAAACGCCCATGTCCACTACTCTAACGTTGATTTACTTCACTTTCACCTTGATGGTGTGCGGGCGTAATTCCTCTTTCTTAGGAATGACCAGGGTTAGGACGCCGTTGCTGAAATTGGCTTCCGCTTTCTGGGTTTCCACCGGGATGTTCAGCACCAGGTCACGCCCGATCTTGCCGAAGCGACGCTCGTTTAGTGCTTGATGGCCTTCGTGTTCCGGTTTTGGCAATTCCGTGGTAATGGACAACGTGTCGCCCTCAAGGGTGATAGCTACATCCTCAGGTTTCACACCTGGTAAGCTGGCCTCGATAATTACTGCATCGTCGGTTACCCAGGCATCCAGCGGCAGACGCATGTAGGGCTGTTCTATTGTCCTCCGTGACTCTGGCCGGGCGAGGCTTTCCTCCATTAGTTGATTCATGGCGTCCCGTAGTGTCATAAAATTGGAAAATGTGCTGCGCATGATATGTTCCTCCTTGCCCTATGGGCTTGTTTTAGTGATATTCCGGTAATATACGATCCGTTTTCCGGTAACGCACTTATCATGACCGGTCTTTGTTAGAATCGCGCCTGCAGGGGATTGGTATTTCGTTAGAAGAGTGCATGATATTCGTTAGCGCGAGGTAAGGAGGCTTTGTCATTGCCTTACCTGCTGTGCTAAAATGACGATAACTGGGCTGGAGAAACCTGTTTCGGCCACATGATCCTTTCCTGGAGCATAATTGATGCGTATAGCTAAAGGCGCCCTGGCGCTGTTACTAATGTTGACGGCTTTGTTGAGCGGTCTTACTACTTTTCTATTGCTTCATTGCGTCCAAGTCGACAGCAAGTTGGCTTTTTTGCCGTTGGTGCATGTTGGTTTGTTCTTCTGGGCTGTTGGCACTTTGCTGGCGTGGGGCGTGCAGGCGACTTTTCGGCCAGAGAGTCTGCGATTGGGTGCTTCACTACGAGAAGGTTTTTTCTTAGCACTTTGGTTGCTTGTTGCCATAGCAATGCGGTTGTTTGGCATATGGAACTGGTTATTTGTGGCTGTTTTGGCTGTTTTGTTTGTTGTGATCGATCTGTTTTTTTGGCATCTGGCGTCTTCTGTTGCCGCCACGGCTAAAAAGGGTAGTCAGGTTACCACTAAGAGTAACTCCGTTGTGGGGAAAAAATGATGTTGTGTCCAAGGCGTCTATCTGTCACTTATCTCTTTAGCAATCACTGACATCTTTGACCGCTGCTGATTCGCCACCACCATCTGTGGGGAGTTCCTGTTCTTTTCTTTGCTGTAGTGTTCCCTCTTTAACGTGCTGCCATACTGCATGCCCATAGAGCCCTATTGGTAGCATATAGGAATCCTGGCCTTTGGATTGTTGATAGGCGACTTCGATGACTACGGCCAAGACTATCATTATCACCAGCACCCAGATATGTTGCGGCCAGTTGAGAAGTGTTTGCCATATTAACGCTCCCAAGGCACTGAGGCAGGCAAGCAAACCCAGT
Source organism: Anaerolineae bacterium (assembly GCA_015486895.1). Taxonomy (GTDB): domain Bacteria; phylum Chloroflexota; class Anaerolineae; order JAADDB01; family JAADDB01; genus S014-12. Next base: position 3,649 of record WFQT01000091.1, on the reverse strand, counting down.
GCCGAAAGCCATTTGTGACTTTCTGTTTCTTTGGCTAGGCGAATGTTGGCAGCGTTGACGGCAGCAAAGATCAGCAAGAATCCTGCACTGCCCATGATGGAGATGCTGGACAGGTTGAAGAAGTTTGCTATGAATAGGTTGACCACCATGGTAATCATGAGTCCGAGCAGCGGTTTGCCCTCTACCGGCTTTGTAAGGACAGTAGGGAGTTCGCCTTCTTGGGCAATAATGTAACTGAAACGGGTGGAGCCGTACAGGGTAGCATTGATAGCTGATGCAGTAGAAAGCATGGCGGCGACTGCGATCAAGGTGAAGCCGAAGTGGCCCATGAAAGGCTTGGCAGCTTCTGCCAAGGCGTAGTCTTGAGCGGCGACAATTTTGTGAATGGATAAATTGCCCACGGTGACAATGGCGACGGAAATATATAGCAGTATCACGAAAACGACGGCTGAATAGTATGCCCGCGGTAGAGTTTTGTGGGGATCGCGGACATCTTGTGCTGTGTTGGCAATCAGCTCGAAACCCTCATAAGCTAAGAAAATGATCATGCCTCCGGCGACTAAGCTGAGTGGTGGTGACCATGTTGAAGGTGCCATGCGGTGGATACTGATGCTGGGAATGCCTAAGATGACAAAGATGAGCAGGATAGCAATTTTAGTAGCTACGATCCCACTTTCCACCTTGCCGACCACGTTGGCGCTAAAGGTGTTCAGCACGGCGATGCTGATGATGATGCCGCTGATCAAAATATGCGCCCATACCTCGGGGTTGTGAAAGAAGGTAGCACCGTAATAGCCAAAGGCATAAGCGTAGAGGGAGAGCATGACAATGTAGCTCAGCCAAAGGAGCATATTGAGGCTTCCGGTTACTATCCCGCGCCCGAAGCCGCGATTGAGGAAAGTTACTGTTCCGCCCTGGCTGGGATATCGCAATGAGAGTTTGACGTAGGAGTATGTTGTTAAAAGTGCCACCAGCCCGGAGATAGCAAATGCGATGGGCGTGCCGCCATGTGCCAACTTCACTGCTAGCCCCAAAACGGCGAAAATTCCCCCCCCTACCATGCCGCCGATGCCAATGGCGACTACTTCCCAGTAACCAATTGATTTTTTCCCCCCGCCCATATTACCGCCCTTCTTGATGTATGGTTCCTATCATAGCATAGTTTTAGCCAATATTTCTAATAGCGCCTCGGTTATTTCGTTAGTGCTAACCGTCGGCTCGTTTGGCTGAGCAATGTCTGGCGTGCGCAGGCCTGCCATCAGTACCGTATCCACCGCTGACTCTATCCTGTCGGCTGCGTCGGGACATTGCCACCAATGCCGGGCCAGCATTGCCCCGCTGAGCACCGCTGCGATGGGATTAGCGATCCCTTTGCCGGCGATATCCGGCGCCGAGCCATGTACTGGCTCGGCCAACGCGTATTCTGTGCCTAAGCTGAGGGACGGTGCCATGCCCAGTCCGTCGGCCAGTGCCGACGCTAGATCGGAGAGGATATCGCCGTACAAATTGGGGGCCAGCAAGAGCTGGAAGTGGGATGGGTCTCGCACCATGTGATACGCGGCTGCGTCCACTAGCACTTCGTCTACCGGCACTTGGGGGAACTCCTTCGCCACAGACAGGCAACTTTCCCGCCAGAGGCCGTCGCTTACCGGCCGGACGTTGGCTTTGTGCACGATGGTCAGACGTCGGTTTTCCGCGGCGGCCAACTGGAAAGCCACCCGCGCGACCCGCTCGCTTCCTCGGCGTGTGATAATCCGCTCGGCGATGGCTACGTCGCCTTCTTCCCTCTCCCGACGGCTGTAAGCGCCCTCGGTGTTCTCCCGCACCACCAGTAAGTCAAGTCCATTCCCCGGCAGCAGGCGTCGCCGGGCAGGACGAAGGTTAGCAAACGTATCCAGCAGCTTGCGCAGGCTGACGATAGGGCTTTTGTAACCTTCCACGCGGTGTGAGGGCGACGATGTAGCGCCGAAAAGGACGGCGCGGGTTTCTTTAGCCGCTTGCAACGTCTCGTGGGGCAGCGCGTCTCCCCGCTCCACGAATGTTCCCCACCCAGCCTCGGCGTAGGTAACTTTTAGTTCTGGCAGGACGGCTTTCAGCGCTTCTACGGATAGAGGAATAACTTCTTGGCCGATGCCATCGCCGGGGATGGCACAGAGAGTGAGTTCAGGGGTGGGTTGCATTGTATCAGTCTCCTTTCATTGGCGGCGGAGTCCCTTTTTCACATGCTCTATTAGACCGCCGTCCGCCAGGATTGCCTGGAGCGAAGGTGGAAACGGCGGGAAGCCGAATTCGCCCGCCGGTGCGATGATTTTCCCGGCGTCCAGATCGACGGTGATTACATCTCCGCGCTTTAACGCAGCTACTGCCTCCGGGCTGGCGATGGCCGGTAGGCCGTTGTTGATGGCATTGCGGTACCAGATGCGGGCGAAGGAGACAGCAATGACCGCTCCCACGCCAGCGTACTTCAGGCTGGTGACGGCTTGCTCTCGGCTGGAACCATTGCCCCAGTTCTTGCCGGCGACGATAATGTCGCCCGGCTGGATGTTGGCGGCGAAGCCGGGATCAAGGTCTTCCAGCGCGTGCGCTGCTATTTCCTCCGGCGTGCGCAGCGTATAAGTGTATTTGCCGGGGAAGATCACGTCCGTGTTGACGTCATCCCCATATTCCCAGACGCGTCCTCTGATTTTCATAGTTCCTCCTTGTCGGGGGCCACGCATTCCATTTTTAGCCTTCTTTTTCCGCCAATTTACTTATCACTATATCAGGGAATCCGCATAGGGTCAGCTACCTGCGCTGGGTGGGTAATATGTCCCGTCACGGCACTGGCGGCAGCCACGGTGGGACTTGCTAAGTAAATCGGTGCGTCCGGCGTGCCCATCCGCCCGCGGAAGTTCCTATTGGCGGTGCTCAGTGTCACCTCGCCAGGCGCTGGGACGCCCATGTGGTTTCCCATGCAAGGTCCGCAGCCGGGCACGCCGATCATCGCCCCTGCCTCCACCAACGTTTCGATGTAGCCTGCCTTCAGTGCGGCCTTTAGTACGTGGGAAGACGCCGGAATCACCAAAAGCCGTGTGCTGGAGGCTACCTTTCGTCCCTGGAGAATCCTTGCGGCTGTGGCGATGTCTTCCAGCCGCCCATTGGTGCATGTGCCAATGAAAACCTGCTGCACTTTGGTGCCGGTGACCTGGCTTACCGGCACCGCATCATCCACTCTGCCGGGCCTCGCCACCATCAGCTCCACCGACGAGGCATCGAAAATGTGCTCCTCGCGGTAGATTGCGTTGGCATCTGACGTGAACGTATCGCCATCCACTTCCACGCCCGCCTGCTCCCGAAGCCAGGCGGTGGTGGTTTCATCCGGTGGTATCCAGGCATTCTTCGCCCCCATCTCCGCCATCATGTTGGTGAGTACGAAGCGACTCGCCATGCTCAGCTTCCTGATGCCGTCGCCGTGGAACTCGATGGAGTTGTAGATGGCGGCGTCCGCCCCCAAGCTGCCGATAATGTGCAATGCGAGGTCTTTGGATGTGGCCCATGGCCCCAGCTTACCGGTAACACGGATTTTTACGCTTTCTGGCACCTTTAGCCAGAGCTTGCCGGTGGCCCAGATGGTCGCCATCTCGCTGCGGCCAACCCCGGCACTGAACGC
>WFQT01000090.1 GCA_015486895.1 Anaerolineae bacterium | reverse complement strand
GGCTAAGGGGAACATCTTCCCAGGGGTGAGGAGGCTTCCCGCCCTTGGGGACCTCCTCAACTCCTTCTTTGGTTTGCGCCACGTGGTACATTTCAACAACTCCCTGCCTTTATCCCTAATCCTCATCGGATTCGGGGACCGGCTCCTCAAAGTCCCAATCCAACTCCGGAGGGTCCAAATTAATGACCCGAAGGGGCTCGCCGCAGGAAGGACACACCACTCGCTGCCCTATCCTGGGCTTGGAGCCCAACCTCACCAGCGCCCCGCAATTCGGGCAATCCGCTGTTACCTCTGTTTTGTGCTGTGCCATTTTTTCTTCCTCCCTTTACTGACTTGATTGTCTCAATCCTGCCGCTCCAGCAGGCTTTAGACAATCGAAGTCTAACGCATTCCGGTTCAAAAAATGTGGAACAAGAGTGTAAGATGGGTAGCAAAAAAGGATTTCATGTGGAAAATTCACCACGTCCTGCAGGGGTCTGGTCGCGGATAAGCAGGGAATATTCGGGGTCAGGCTGCTTGTGCAGGGGAAGGAACCATTAGCCGGAGCCGCCACAACCAGACAGCCGTTATCCCCATCGCCAGCGCTGCGATGACAAAAGAGGCCCCGTAGCCCCACGCATTCGCCGCATATCCTCCTGCCAAGCTGCCAACGATACCCGCAGCCCCGATCACCGCGTTGTACAGCCCCATGGCCTTTCCTCTCAAATCTTTCGGATAAAGAGAGGCTACCGCAGTAGGGCTGGATACAGAGATGGCAGCCCAGGTTACTCCTGTGAAGAGATGCACTGCAACGACAAATGGGATACCGATTCTCCCTGGATTTACAAACGAGGCCGCGGCAAATGCGAGAAAAATACCAATACGGCCGGCCACGGCGAGCGCCTGTATCTCAATACTCGAGTGGCGTCGGATAGCCCGTGCCATCGGCATGTAGAAAAGAGCGTCCACAGACGATTTGAGGAGAGATATGAGAAAAACTTCCGCATTTGTTGCTTTCAGCACATCGGTCAGAAACAGGGGGAAGGGCACAAACCCTTCGTTGATGGCAAAGAACAGGAGAAATGAGCTCATGTAATATTGCGGCAGAGCATTTCTGAGGTAGTTGCGGGCGTCTCGTAGGAAGGTTGGCCGAAGAATAAAGTAAAGCGTGTAAGGAGGGTACAGCAATGCTCTCTCTACGACCACAATCGCTGCCTTCCCAACTCTGGAAGGTGATAGTCGCCTTCTATCGCGGACGGTGACCGGTTCGACAGCCCATAATTGTGCCAGGAATATGCTGACAGGGGCTACCAAAGCAGCGAAAATGAACAGGCCGCGCATGGATGCAGCATTTCCCCACCGTGGAGGCAAGAATCTGAGCCAAAGGGTGCCCGTCAGCAATCCGCCTACGAAGCTCCAGCCGCCTATCCGGCTGAAAGAACCGAAAGCCTCTGGAAGCTTTTCTACAGGCGTCGTGTCTACCACCAGTGCTGTTGCCACGGGACCAATTGCTGAACTCAGCAAGCCACCCACTATGCTGGCTATCAACACAACCTGTATGCTGTGCGCCATGCCAATTAGCGCGGTGGAAAGAGCAAAGCCCAGAAACCCAAGGAGCAAGAAAGGCTTCCGCCGTCTGACTTTGTCCGAGGCATTGCCCCAAAAGATGGATCCCGGCACACCAGCCAGGGCCGCGGCAGCCGAGATCTCGCCCACATCGGCAACATTGCCCCTAAGCACCTGGGCAATAAACAAAGGCATCAATGCGGAGGTTGCGCCCTCGCCGAGTTTTTGGGGAACTATGCTGTAGAACCAGGAGAGATAAAACTTGGCGCGTCGAGGTGCTTTGTCGTGCTTCTCGCGGGTGTCCACCTGTCGCTGCTACCCTTCCCGCTGGTTAAAAGTGTATCCAACGCCCGGAACGGTCAGGAGGTACCTGGGAGCACGGGGGTCTTCTTCTATCTTGTTTCTGAGGCGGTTGATTAAGCCCCGCACCAGATCACGGCTGCCCGTATCTGTGTACTCCCAGACATGTTCCACGATCACGTCTAGGGGCAAAACCTGGCCGCGGTTGATCATCAAGGTGTAGAGAAGGCGGAATTCCAGGTGGGTCAAGCGCTTTGGCGCCTGTGTGCCGAGTCGGATTGTGCGTGTAGATGGGTCGAGGGTAAGGCCTGCGATGCTAAGGGTGGGGATGCTGAAAACAGGAATGCCCCCAGCGCGGCGCAAAAGGGCACGGATTTGAGCAATGAATAACCGGACTCCAAACGGCCGGGTAACGATCATATCCGCACCTTTTTCCAACAGGTCTGCCAACACTCCTTCCGGCAAGGGATCCACGACGAGAACCAGATGAGCACTGATTTCCGCCCGCACCCTGCGCACATAGGATGCGGGGTCCTGTTTCCCGTGCAATGCCAGCAATAGGAGATCGGCTGGCCGCTCCGACCAGCTTTGTATCGAAGCATCCAGGTCTTTCCCTGTGGTGACGGCGAGGCCGGCTCGCTGAAGCATGAGGGAAAGGATCGATTTCTCGTCGAGGTCGTCGGCGACAAGCATGGCATACATAGCAACACCTCCTGTCTCGAGTGCTTCCCACTCCCAGGATCGCTTCGCAGAAGCATGTACGCCGGACAGCTCCTGTCGCCGCATTATATGGCATTTGCGCCAAACGTCAAAAAAAAACCGGCTCTGTGCAAGTAGGAGTCACAGGCTCTTTCCGGAGTGCCAGTATGTATCGCTTTGGCAGGGAAAGGACCTGAAGGAAGTTCCTCACAAGTCTTGGGATAGAGCATGTGCCATCACACATTCTCGATATATCAGATGGACGTCCAGGACAGATGCATTGGATGCTTACTTGTGAGGCCGCTTAGAGGGCCAAGACAGAAGCAGTAGAGTAGCGCGTTTTTGCCCGACCTTGAGCGAAAAAGCCGACAGAATTCGATTCTGTCGGCTCAATTATAGCGGGAGCGACGGGGGGGGGTGAGCCCGCACCTGACATCTTAGTATTGGTACCGGAAATGGCGTTTGAGGTCTTCCAGAGGCGTGAAATGACGCTTTTTGTCGTGCTTAACGCCGTTCTGGCTGTCTCGGCGGTGCCTTTTGACAGACTTTCACAAGGTGAATTGTACATTGCCTTGCTGTTTCGCACAAATTGAGAATGCGAAAGATTTAGACGGTCAAGGTACCCCCCCCTCCATTATGGCACCGGTGTCCGTTACTGATGCTTCATCGCTTCAATCAACTCCTTTATCACCGGTTTCGGCTCGATGAGCACCACTTTCTTGTCTTCTACCCATACGGCGCTTAACATGGCTCGTGCGAGGCGTAACTTGTCTTTGTCAGAGGATTCATCCCATAATCGTGCGAAGTTCACTAATGTCTCCGCTAAATTTTCCAAATTCAGGAGAGAAAAACTCGGAGGATGCAGAGCGGCCAGGGAATGTTCGATCTTTTCCTTTTCGGCCCTATAGGAACGTTCGTCGTAATCTCCCCACAGATAGAGATCTCGCGCACGCCTCAATGCCCTTTCCAATAGCGCTCGTCTTTCTCGGTCAGGGTCAGGGTCGCCTTCTCTCATTCGTATAATCTCCACTATTCTCTTCCGCCAGTCGTCTGGTACAGTGATATTTGCCAACCAGTTACGCACTTCTCTTTCGGCCATTTCTGCATTTATCATCTTTTCATCGCATTCAATTCCGTACTCTCGCGCCGAGCATCTGTAATATCTTCGTCCAGAAGCAAAACTCCCACGCATGAACGCTCCATTGCACTTTTTGCACCTTATCAGCTTGCGCAGCGGGTAGACTCTATCGCTACGCTTTGTACCCGGTTTTTTCGACCGACGTTTGGCCCGTGCACTTTGTATTCCCTTCCACCTTTCCAGCGTGATAGCGGCCGGGTGCGCTCCGGGAAACCAATCGCCTTTATACTGAGTGTATCCCGTGTAAAACCTATTGTTTAGAATGCCCCTGCTGGTATCCTTGTTGAACGGTCTCAAACCCACATAGCTTTTGACGCGATAGCCTCTTTCGTTCAATTCCATGGCGATTTCCCGATCTGTGTATCCTTTCTCACACAATTCTACCGCCAAGAGATAGCCGTCAATATCATGGGGATCGAACACGGCATCCGTTTCCCGCTCAAACGTCAGAGAGTCCAAGTACTCTCTGAGCGTTTCTGAGCTTGGATCGCCCGCTTCTATTTTCTCGCGGATTTTCTTGGGCGTGGTGTAGCCAAACGGGAGGGCGCCATTCCACCCGCCTTGCATAGCTCGCTCACGCTTTCCTTTCGAAGTTTCCTGCGAAAGATTGTCCACATACCATTGGGAAACAAGCGCTACCATACCAAGGAAAAGCCTGCCTTGGGGCGTGGTGAAGTCGAACTGTGATTCGGTGACGCTAATGAAAGAGATGTCGTTTTCGGCCAGTCTGCCCAATGTGCTAAAAGTGTCCACAAGGTTTCTGGAGAACCTGTCAAGTTTGTGGACAATAATGACGTCGAAGGCTTTTCGCTCTGCATCCTGTAACATCTGCTGAAATGCAGGCCTTCCTTCGATGTTTTTTGCCGACCTACCTGGATCGCCATAAGTTTTCACCACATTCCATCCATGGGTTTCAGCCAGAGCTTTACAAGCGCGTACTTGCGCAGCGTCGCTATACTCCGATTGCTCTTCCCTGGAATATCGCCAGTAGATTACCGCCTTCATGATTCTGCTCCTTCCTTTTCTTCCATGCTTTCTTGCTCTCCCGCCGTCTCCTGCTCCGAGATCGTCTTTAGAATAACGTCCGCCAGCAGTTTGCACAATCTCTCTGCTTCAGGTGAAAGAGAACTCCTCTTGTTTCCACCTGACCTGCCCTTGTTTCGACTTCCCATGTTACGGCCTCCTTCGTGCTAAGATTGGCAAGCGCGTAGCCTGTCAGTTTTAGAAACAACAAGACGGTCAGAAAGTTAAAATTCTCAGGCAGTATTTGAAACGCGTCTATCGTGGTAGTAAATGGAAACCGATAGAATGAGAAGCTGTTATGACTAATTGGGTCCGGTAGTATCCACTTTGTTGGTAACGTTAAATGTTGACAATAATAATAAGTCGGCTTATACTGACGATGTCAAGCTGATTGGGAAGAGGACAGCATGAAGCGTAAAGACGCGTTGCGGAAGCTTCGCACGGTTTGTGAACGACTGGAGAACGCGGGAGACGATTTCCCCGTTGTTCCAATTCGCCTGTATCTGTTCGGAAGTGTTCTTACAGACAAGCCAAAGCCTGCAAATGTAGACTTGCTCTTCGATTACGCGAGACGTCCTGACCAGGATCCACGTGAGATTGTGGCGCTCATTTTCGCCGGAGAGCGCATACCCATCGAGCAAGCCGTCAAACGTTTGCGGAAGGGTATGAAAATGATGTGGATCAGTCCCATCGAGGGCCCGGTAGAAAAATGGTTAGCGTCTCATTGTCTTCCACCGGATACGCCTGTTCGGCTGGTGTGGGAACCTGGGCTCGATTGGAGGCAAGTGGTAGACGACATAGCATCCAACCCCCTTCCATGGGACCCCGAAGAGGAAAGGCTGAACAAAGAGGAGCAAGAGCGTATCAAGGAGTTGGCAGACGAAGATTTGCGCCTGCACAAAGACGATATGGGATGTCCCAAGTGGTTACGGTGGATGGCGGCAAAGTCTCGTTAACTTGACAGAGACCTCGAATACGGGTCGCAAGATACTGAGGATAAAAAAACCTCGCCCGGTCCGGAAACCGGCGAGGTGATGACCGGAGTGTCGTCACCACCCCGGCAAGGCATAGCTTAGCACATACGCCCGCCGTGGTCAAGCATTCAAGGCGGACATTTTGTTACTTAAAGATGCCAGTGATTGAAACCCACATTTAGATTGGTCAAGCCATTTTCTATCGGCTTCAAATGGTTTGCCGGGTTAAAGTTGCCAATCTGTTGTAGCAACTTCGAATCATATCGCTTAGACACGGGTTGTTGCTTGTCCCTCAACCAGAGATCGTAATCTGAGTTTTCTTGCAATTCGAGTGACTAAGCCAAAACCGGGGCATCTTACTACGCTGTCCAGTAGCAAGATCAGAAGTCTCTAATAGTTTCATCGTGCTGGTACGGTCAAGGAATATGTGCATGTTCTCAATCCCTGAATCCGCCGCTTCGTACGGGTTTGTCAATGAAGGGCTCGGCGCCCACAGCAGCCGCACAATGATGTTAGCCGAGTTGCGCTTGCTGCTGGAAGCCGGCGCGCCGGATGATGACTTGTCAGCCTATCGCTCGGCTGTGCTCGACGACAATGTCCTGCTGAAAAAAACCGAGACGACCCGCCGGAAGTCGTTACGCTATTTGCGGGAGCTGTACAGTTTGGACGCGAAGACGCTGCTCTTTCGTGCTTTGCGTGACCTGTGGCCGCATGAAATCGCTGCCCAGCCAATGCTTGCTTTGCTGTGTGCCATCGCCCGGGATCCAAGCCTGCGTTCTACGGTGAATGTGATCCAGAATACACCTCGAGGTGCCCCGGTGACGTCTCGGATGTTGGCAGAAGAAGCGGGAAAGCAATACCACGCTCAGCTGGGAGCTGCTACGCTGTCCAAAATTGGCCGCAATGCTGCTTCTACCTGGACCCAGTCCGGCCATTTGCAAGGACGAACGCACAAAGTCCGGGTACGGGCGGAAAGTCATCCCACTTCGGTGGCGTACGCGCTGTTGTTGGGTTATCTGTGTGGTACCCGCGGTGAAGCGCTATTC
>WFQT01000089.1 GCA_015486895.1 Anaerolineae bacterium | reverse complement strand
GTGGGTGCCCCAACCTTTGTTCTAATATCTGTGCCGTTCGGTGCAACTGGCGGAGTTTGTCCCCCACATGCACCGGCAGACGAATCGTGCGCCCCTGGTCGGCTACTGCCCGGCTTACTGCCTGCCGAATCCACCAGGTGGCGTACGTGCTGAACTTGTAGCCGCGCCGATAATCGAACTTGTCCACAGCTTTCATCAAGCCCAGGTTACCCTCCTGAATCAAATCCAGGAATGGCACGCCTTGGCCGATGTATCGCTTAGCCACACTGATGACCAACCGCGTGTTGGCCTTGATCAGCGTCTGGCGGGCATCCTCTGCATCGATAATCACCGCTTCCAGGCGAGAGATATCCCTCAAGGAGAGCGCTGTTGCATCTTGCAGCTTTGCCTGGGAAATTTCTCCCTGTTCCAGACGTTTAGCTAAGGCTACTTCTTCCTCTGCTGTCAGTAGTGGCTCACGCCCCATTTCCCGAAAGTAGAGGTCTACTGTGTCTCCAACGGGCACTGTGTTCAGGGTTGTCGTCTCCTCTACAATCTCGGCGCTTTCCTCCCCTGTATCTTCCTGCTCGGCCTCTTCTGCACTTTCGTAAACAGGGATCTCTTTTGCCTGTAAGCGTGAAAAGAGATCCTCTAATAAATCTAAGTTCTCTTCCACTTCAGGCAAAATGGTTAAAATATCCTCGTAAGTAATATACTGTTGTTCGGAAGCTGTTTGTAGTAGAAAGTTCAACGCTTCTTCCGGAGACATAAGGGTTTCTTCAATGACCTCCTGCCCTTCTTCCTCCGGATTCTGGCGCAGCACTTCTTCGCTCTGTTCCATCAAAATTCTACGTTAACTCCTTTAAGCGTGACAGCTTCAACATTTTGTTGACTAACTTACTGTCTGACAAAGACACATCCCTTGTCGCTTCTTCACGCTCAACGGACTTTTTTCCACACCCGATAAGTGTAAATAAACACATCCTTCATCTCTTCGGACTTCGCCACCTGGCCACCTGATGTTGGCTGGGACTTTGCCTTTCGTTGATAATGGCGGCCCCCGCGGCGCCGACGAGATCGTCGTGAACGAGAAGAACGTTTTTTCCCTTTATTGGTTTCTCCTGTCATACAAATATCCTTGGCCGGCACCTGTGTCACCAGACTGTTGTTGGTACCGGCTTCAACGTTCTCAGCATAGTCTTAGCTCTTATCTCCGACGATCGCGACGTGATTCCAGCTTGTGGCGTCGTCGACGTTCACGGCGCACGGCCTTCTGATGCTTAATGCGGCGCAGCTCGCTTTTCGATGTGAACCAACGCTTGCGGCGGACAGTGCTCAAAATCCGAGCTTTGGCAACCGTCTTGCGGAACCGCTTTAAGAGCTGATCCTGACTCTCACCGGGCCGCAACATCACTGAAGCCATACGAACTCACCCCCTTCCATTCTTGGCGTTATTACCACTGGCGGGTTACTTGTGTTCTCCCAGCCTGCGCCACAGGAAGTTTGTAGTGAGAATACCTGCATACTGCCAGCTACCTCCTTTCTTCCTGGTTACGACCATGATTCCTCTTTGTGCTTTACATGACGTAACAACAGGGCACGAACAGATAGCGTGCCCTGTTATGTGCTTTCCCAACCAGCTTTTTGAACTACTTGGTGCATTATAGCACACAAAGTAGCATAAGTCAATGCCTTTTGTAGAAAAAAAGGCATCATCTCGGGAAACGGGGGTGCAATGCGTACGCTCTTTTCAACACTAAGTTGCCAAGATTCATAATACGCAAAGCGTTCTATTTTTTCGGGCGTGGCTGAGAAGAGCCATTTCGCATCTTTACGAACCTGTAACCAAAGCATAGCCTGTCAGGCCACAGAATGACACAAAATATCATTATCTTTCGACCTGTCTGTGTAATTCTGCGGACTCTTTGGCTAAAATTGTAAACGCCATTGTCAAGTTAGATAAAAAAAACGGCGTGCTACTGAGGTAGCACGCCGCCGAAAGCTTACTTATCGTTCGTCGATGGGCGTGTAGGATGCGTCCACCGGTCCGACATAAATGAAACGTGGTCGATAAATACGGTTATCCTTCAATTGCTCCACCGCGTGTGCAGCCCACCCGGCAACCCGACCAGTGGCAAAAATAGGTGTAAATAGCCTGCGCTCGATGCCCATGGAGGACATCACTGTGCCGGAGTAAAAGTCTACGTTGGGGAAGATACCTTTGGCGCCCAGCTTAGCGATCATGACTCGCTCGATCGTAGAAGCGATGTTCAACCAGCGCTCTGTGCCGGCTCGCTTGGTAATTTCCTCAGCGTACGAGTGCAGGATACGAGCACGTGGGTCGTACGCCTTGTATACCCTGTGGCCAAAGCCCATGATTTTCTTTTTCTTAGCGATGGCATTTAGAATCCACGGCTCGGCATCTTTCTCACTGCCAATTTCGTCCAACATGGCCATAGCCCTCTCATTGGCCCCACCGTGCAACGGCCCTTTCAAGGCACTAATGCCGCCCACAATGGCAGAATACATATCCGCTAAGGTGGAAATGACCACTAGCGTGGCGAAGGTAGAAGCATTGCAGCCATGGTCAGCATGCAGGATAAGCAACACATCCATTAGGCGATTCATGAAGTCGTCTTGGTCTTCCCCAAGGTACATGTAGAGGAAGTTAGCCGCATGGGAGAGTTCATAGCGCGGATGGATCGGTTCTAAGCCACGGCGCACCCGGCCAATGGCTGCTGTAATTGTTGCCATGCGAGATGTAATCTTGATCGCCTCTCGTTCCGCCGCAGCCTGTTCCTCGGAGGCATCGTCGAAAGGTGCCAACATAGAAACGGCTGTCCTTAGTATGGACATAGGATGGACATTATAGCCCCCGGCGCGACTCTTGATAAAATCATACACCGCATCCGGGATCTCCCGATACTGTCGCATGCGCATTTCCAGAATGGAGAGTTCATCCTTGGTAGGAAGCTTATCGTACATCAAAAGGAAAAAGACTTCCTCGTAAGTGGAATGCTCGGCTATTTCCTCGATAGGAATGCCATGATAATACAACTTGCCTTTTTGGCCATCGACGTACCCTTTGGTTGTCTCTCTGGCGATGACCCCTTCCATCCCTTTGGGGAACTGCACTTCTCCAGGTTTTGCAACGATGATAGTCATAGAAGAACCTCCTCGTTCTGTAGAAAAACGATTACATTTAGATGATCATTCGGCGCCGGTGCGTCGATATACGGAGACCTAATACAAACCTACTTTAGCATCTTCCTCGTCCTTAGGAATGACGCCGGTCATAGGCAAAATAGATTAGCATTAACAAGTAAGTATCGGAGATGCTGCCCTTAGCTTCATAAGGAGAGAAGCCTGTTAGGTGTGTTGCACATGGTCTCTTCGCTGCGTCAAGTGTATTTACGAGGTGGGCGCTATGTCCCTCCGGATGCCACCAAGAATGAAAATGGTGCGGCTGTAGGGCGATGTATTGCCAGTTGGAAGCCCTGAATTGGTGACCCCCACTTCGGAAATTAGAGTCGCCGCTGACGCCTGCGGCGGCGGAATGCGTCGCCTGTACCGACTGGGGTGTTTATTTTTGGGATAGAGCAAGGCATTGCTTTGCCCTATCATAGTGAGCTCTGCCAGTTCTGTCTTTGTCCTATTTGGGCAACAGGTGGTTGCTAATTTTGTGGTAGTTGCGGCTGATTGTACGCTGGCAGCCAGACAGTGAAACGAGTGCCTTTTTCTGGATTACTGCGAACTGTTATCTCACCGCCGTGTAGTCGAGCCAGAGATTGGGCGATAAATAGCCCCAACCCGTTGCCCTTTTCCCCATCCCGGGGCTGGATGCTGCCTTGGAAGAAGCGGTCAAATAAATGCGGCACTTCTTCCGGTGGGATAGCAACTCCACTGTTGTGGACGTGCAAGCAGAAACCCTCCAACCTCCGGCGACGGCACGGTTCCAGCCATACCCTTACCTTGCCGCTTGCTGGAGTAAACTTTAGGGAATTGTCCAGCAAATTGCTCAGGATCGTTGTCAGCCGCATCTTGTCACCTTCTATCCAACAAGGCTCTGGGGGGACACTATAAGTCAATTTGATCTGCAAGATCTTCGCCGGGGCTAGGTAGTTATCTACCGCGTCTCGGACCACTTCCCTCCAATCCTGTCGTTGCCGGTGGAGCGATATTTTTCCTGTGTCCAGCCGGGAAATGGATAAGACATCATCGATTAACTGTGCCAAGTAGTTCACTTCTCGCTTCAGCACAGTCATGTAGTGTGCTCGTTTTTCTGGTTTGCCACGCTGTAGCAGATCCAGATGCAACTTAACAGTGGTTAACGGCGTGCGCAGTTCGTGCGCTACACGGGAGACGAAAGCATCTTTTAGCCGTACAGCTTGCCGCTCCTCGGTTACATCTCTCTGTACGATAACAACACGGTGTACCTGCTGCTCTTTATCTAATACTGGGGTAATTGCCACCTGGGCCAGGTACGTTTTGCCATTCTTACGTCGCTGTGTAACTTCTCCTTGCCAACTTTCTCCCTGGCGTAAATGGCGGAGCATATCTTGTTGCAACTGATAGTTAGTGCTATCGTCGCCAGTGTATAATTGGTAGTAAAGCAGGCCCTTCATATCCTCGGCAGAGAAGCCTGTCAGCCGGCTAAAGGCAGTATTCCAATAAATAATCCGCGCTTGTGTATCCGTGACCACCAGGGGGTTGTCCATCTGTTGGAGGATGACCTCCAGCATCTCCTTTTCCTCTTTCAGCTCGGCTACCTGCTGGGCAACTGCGGCTTTCAAACTCACATTGTGTTGTTGGACCGAGCGCAGCAGTTCTCCTGTTTCAATGGCCAGGGCTGCATAAGCGGCTAATGTTTGGGCGATCTCCAAGTCGTGCTGAGTGAAGAAGCCTACATACTCGCTGTCCATCATCAGGATGCCCCAAACATGGTCGCGAGCTACAATAGGCACGCCTAACCAACCCCGCACGTATCCTACCGTTGGCACCGTAATCCAGCGGTCATCCTGTCGCACATCAGGAATGATTACCGGCTCTCGATTGTGCAATACTGCTTGTACCAGGGGGCTGTTTTTCAGTAATGTGGGCGCAGTTTGTTGGATTATCTGTTCATCCTGGTAGCCGCTGCCGACGATAGCTGCTGGCCCCTCCTTTGGAGAGAGGAACAAAATAGATGCGGTTGTCCAATGTAGCAGTTTTCCGGAATACTTCAACAACTGTTTCAATATTTCTTCCGGCTTATCGGTGGAGATTAGCGTTGTGGAGAGGTGCTGCAGGTCGATGAGTTGCTGGCTTGCTGATTGCCAGTGCTCTTCTGCTAAGAGATTGGCGACTGCTACAGAAAGCAGAATAGAGGTAAGAGCAATTAGAGTTACTTCTTCTTCGGGGAAGCCTTGCTTGCCGGCCGGTTCAAGCAATAGGCATCCGATAACGTTATGTTGCCCGTAAAGCGGCATGCACCATAAAGGGTAATCGCCGGCCAGTAAGCTCCAATTGAGGAGATGCCTCCGGGTATTAGCTCCAATGGGGAATGGCTTTTTTGCCGTGGCGAGACGAGTAAAAAGGGATGAATCCGAGAGTGTGAAACGTCGTCCTAATATGGCTGTGGGGAGCACGTGTCCTCGTTCAGCAATCACTTCGAAATATCCTTTTTTGGCAACGGCAATCATGGCAGCATTGTGGGGTACCAGTTCTTTTAGTTGAGATAGAAAAGTCTGCATTTGGTCGCTATGTGGTCGTGGCTTTAACCAGACAGCAGCAAGCTCCTGGATAGCCTGGAACTGCTGCCACTGTTTCTCTTTGTCTTCCAGCGTTTGCATATGAATCATAGCTGCCGCTATTTGGGCCGTGAAAATCTGGAGGAGGTGTATATCGACGATAGAGAATGCGTTCTTCTGTGTGCTTCCAACGTTGATAATGTATGCCACCTTCCCTTGAAACTGAATGGGAGCACACAACTCGGACTGTGCCGGGAAAGGAGACGGTGCGTAAAGATCCGAGTTGGCCATATCAGGGACATTGATCATTTCCCCTGTCCGGGCGACAGAAGCCATCACGCTGTTTTCCTGATCCAGGGGGATGTCCTTTTGTGTTTGCCACGGCCCTGGCTGCCGGAATGAGATGCGTTTCTGGTCCCAATCGACATAGCCGATACTCACGTACTCGTTAGGGAATAACTGTTGCGCCTTGACGATTGCCATGTCAAACAGGGTACCTGCTTCCTTTGGGGCCAGAAAGACTTCTTGCCAGGAGAGGAGGTCAGTGAGCCGTTTTCGGAATTGTTCCCAGCGGCTTGAAAATCGCGCTGACACCCCGATAAGTGAGACGGAGCCTCGCTCGTTTAGGATTGGTGTTGCCTCTATCCGGAACGTATAGATGGTACCGTCTCGTTTGGTTTGACAGGAGCAACTGACCGGCTGTTGCTTCTGGTAAGCTTCTTCCCAGGGGAGCATTGCTTCTGAGTTGATACAGGTGCAATGGTGTCTGGCAGCGATCTCCGTCCATGACCTGCCGACTATCTCTTGCCTGCTCAGGCCAGAAAAGGCACTCCATACTTCGTTGATGTCGACAACGCGCAACTTGGCATCAAGGAGCAATAAACCCTGTGGAATTTGTTGCCACAAATAGGCATATTGCTGGCGCAACATCTGTTGCTGGTATGTATCTGTTAGATGTTGCAGGTGGTAGGCCACGCCCCGGGCGAAATAACTAACTGTCGCCAAATCCCAGGGATTGATGAATAAAGGTTTTTTCGACAGGAGTAGCAGACCGCCGAAGTACGAACCATCGCTACTTAACGGCAAGACAATGGCGTCAGCGTAATGATGCTCTTGGATAAAAGCTAAACATGGTTGCCACGGCGATGACGTTGCTTGACTGCTGAGCAATACTGGTTCTGACGGGCAACTTTGCAAGGTGGCAAGTAAATTCTCTTGTGGGAGCGATGCCAAAAAATTGTCTGCGAGTCCGCGGCTGCTGAGGTGCGTTTCTCCCTCTGCTGTGATGAGGGCAAGGGCCCCGTCGGTAGCAAAGGGCATAAATTCGTTGTGCAGCAGTTCTTCGGCTATTTGCGCCGGGGAGGTTACCTGCCCAAGCTGCTGCAATTCTCGTTCCAGTTCGGTGATGCTGGTAGTGACAATGTTAGCGCTCTGTAACTTATCGACCAGTAGGTGTCGCTCTGAACGGTGGCTCAGTGCCTGGCGCAATAGAGTCACTGTACTGTGTATGAACTGTAATGATAACGGCCGTACCACTTTGTCTCCGCTGAGTGCTAAAGCAAGAACGTCGTCAGTGTCCTGCAAATGGAAAAATAGCAGCCGGGATGGTTTCTGGTGGGGGAAGATATTGTGAAGCCCCGGGGGACAATTGGCAAGAGCAATCTCTCCATAAGGCTGTTCGGGCGCTGTTCCTATGCAATCCAATAGTTGTTGCTGCTGTTCTGGTTGCCAATTATTCAGGGGCTTTAGTTGGCCATCCGGCGACAGGAAGAGGGAGACCGTCAAAGTGTTTTCTTCCCGTAGGAACATCCAGCCGGCGATGATGTTCTCCCCGGCCAGTAAAAGACACTCTAACACCCGGCTTAGCATCTTTTCCAGTGGCGGTTCAGAGCTGAGGAAGGTGACGATTTCCTGGAGGAGATTAAAAAGGCGTGTTTGTTCATCCTTTTCCCGCTGCGCAGCCAATTGTTCCAGACTCCGGTGTACCTGCCGGGCGTACCATTGCAATGCCTCTGCTGCTTCGGCGGTAAAAGCGTCGGCCAAGAGGAGCAGCAAGGTTGTCTGTGCATCTTCCCGGTGGAAGGGGATGAGGAGGCCTTGTTGAGGGCCGCAGCAAGCAGCAATTTCTTTGACAAAACGTCGCAAAACTGGCGAAGCGGCTACTTCGGCTGCCAGGTCAGGCAATAGAAGGACACTACCTTCACTGTTAGCGAATAGGTTAGCGGCCACTTTGCGACCGGGCATCGAGATGTCAACTTTCTTGTCTCCTTTGGCAATCATTTCCGAGGAAGGCATTGACATGACTACGGTGAAGTGATCTTCCCTTGGCAGAGTTTGTAAAACAACGCTGCTAACGCCCCACGGGGCCAAGCTTTTTGCTGCTTGGTGCAGTAAATCTTGAAGGGGGGAAGCTGAATTGATATCTAGTGCATCTAACGTGGGAGTCAGGACAGCAACGAGATCGCCGTAGCGGGATAAATGGGCATGACTGCGAAAATGGTAGAGAACAAAGGTCTCGCCTGTATTGTCTTGCCAGTGGAAGAAAGAACCATCGGTCGGTAGCCAATGGCCGTCGCGATGGCGACTGACAAGATTCCCTTTCCACTGCTGGTGTGATAGGATGAGTGTGACTATTTTTACGCCATCAACAACGGATTCGGGGCTAATTGTGGCGTTTAGGAATTGGCCTTGTAGCTCGGCAGGCGTGTAGCCATGCCGGGCAGCGAGGGCTTCATTGGCGAAAAGCAGAAGCCCGTCAAGGTCAGTTATGATGACGCCGTCGTGCAGTTGCTCACACAGCCAGCGCAGCGGAAGGGGAATAGTGCTATTAGTTGCCATTAGGT
>WFQT01000088.1 GCA_015486895.1 Anaerolineae bacterium | reverse complement strand
GCTGTCGCCGTCATAGCGGCGATTTTCTTCCACTTTGCCCCCGGCAGCGACTGGGCACTCCTGCCATTTTTGCTTCTCCTCTTGACAACCCTCTATGATTTCGACCTGTCGCTCCTCCTGTTCGCTTTCAGTATCCCTTTCGCCTGGCAGGTGCAGCCGCTGTTTGGCCTGCTAATTTCTCCCTTAGAGCTTTTCTGGGGACTGGCGCTCCTTAGCGGAGCCGGTCGCTTCTTCTACTTCCTTGGGGGCGAAACAGGCTGGCGGCCGCGGCATTGGCCGGCGTTAGCTTGGGCCTGGCTTCACCCAGCCGGAGCGATAGACTGGGCTATGTTAACACTGCTCCTCAGCGGCATCCTGGCTACAGCAATGGCGCTGCGCCGGGATATCGCCCCGCACCAGTTCAAAATAACGGTCATGGAACCAGTACTGTTCTACTGGTTACTACGTTCTTCTTACCGTTGGCCGGGCGGGGAACGGCGCTGGCTGCAGCGACACTGGTGGCTGACGCACGCGATGCTCCTTTCCGGGACGGTGGTGGTACTCATCGGCCTGTACCAGTACCAAATACACCCGGCCGCCTTTTTCACCGAGGGCGTTTTTCGCATGCGCTCCGTGTACGGGTCTCCGAACAACCTGGGGCTCTTTTTAGGACGGCTGCTGCCCCTGGCCATCGCTCTCTGGGTCGCACCAATTCCCCGGCGCAATGGCCTTTGGCCGACGCTTAGTTACGGCATCATGGCGTTGCTCATCGGCCTCGGTATTGTACTTTCCGCTTCCCGAGGAGCGCTGCTGCTGGGCATCCCCTTGGCGCTACTCTTCGTTGCTTATTTCGCCGGGGAAAAAGCCCGGCGACCGGTGGTCGCCATCCTGATTGCAGATCTGCTCAGCATGGTATTTTTCATCGGCACCAGCCGCGCTTCCGGCAGTACGCTGACTCGTCGTTTATACGTTTGGCGGGCAGCCGTGAAAATGCTCCGCGATCACCCTCTTGGCATTGGTCCCGATAATTTCCTCTACCTCTTTAGCGGTCCTTACCTGCCCTATGCCAATTTCCCGGAACCGAATCTCTCACACCCACACAACATCTTGCTCCACTTCTGGCTGGCGTTAGGCGTACCCGGTTTGCTGGTCTTCGGCTGGCTCTTGTGGGGGCTCTACCGTACAGGGCGGAAATTGCTGCGCCAAGGGAGAGAGACGCCAGAATACTGGCTGGCACTCGGCTTATTGGCCGCTCTGGCCGACTTCCTGGGCCACGGACTGGTGGATGATGCTTACTTTCTCCCCGACCTGGCAGCGCAGTTCGCGCTCATCGTTGCCCTGCTAACTATCCTCGCCGAGCAGGACAAACGCCAAGTCAGTGATTCTCCCCGCGAACCGCCACTGTGATGGGGTCTTGTTCAGAAAAGCACTCATAATAGCCAAAACGTAGCCTCGCCGTTTGCACAATTGCTTTGATCCGTGTATGATTTCTGGTCGGTATACGTTTTCAATTTGACTTGAGCGGCCGCAAGGCCAATTTTATTTCAGGGACTGGACAATGGCGTTTTGGGTTTTAGCCACAGATTAACACAGATTTTCACAGAACTTTAGGGGAGAATCAGTGCCATCTGTCGTTGGCATTACCTTGTTAAGCCACAAAATAGATTTCCGCCAGACCCCAGTCAGGGAGAGGATATCATGGCAAAATGTGAGATTTGCGGCCGGGGGCCACAGTTTGGACACAATGTAAGTCATTCTATGCGGGCCACCAACCGCCGCTGGAACGTCAACGTGCAGCGAGTGACTTTGATCATTGACGGCAAGAAAAAGAGAATGAACGTATGCACGAGCTGCTTGAAAACGTTGCACAAGGTACGATAGTTTAGTAGTTCTACAGAAGTCATTTTCCGGTGCCCCGATCGAATGATCGGGGCACCGCCGCGCTCAGCGCCGGAATAGTGCTATTAACACTCCCTGAACGCGATCTACATGCTGAACCTCCAAGAGCGTTCCTATTCCAGGTGCTGGACAGCCCCATCGAAGATCAGTTTGTGCGGCCTGCGTTGATCAGCGTGCTATCCCAGTTCTTGTCAACCCCAGGGTACCGCCGGCGAGATTAAAGCGTTACCTCCTCAAGGCGAATCGCCCCGGCCACGTCCAAGAAGCAAAGGAAGCCACGAGGGCGCTCCCCCACCAGTGTTTCCACGGCGGTCAGGTAGCGCTGAACTTGTTGTACGTAATCCATGTTCTGCAACTTACCCTGCAATTGTGCTTCATAGTGCAAGTGGTCCGTCTTGAAATCCACCAATGTCCAACGCCCGGCCAGCAAATAGAGAACGTCGATAATACCGTTTTCCACGCGGCCATCGCGCTGCAAACTGTAAGGGAGTTCGTGTAGCCGCCGTGACGCTTTTTCCATCTCCCGGCGCAGGTCGGAGTTCCAAAAGCGCGCCAGCAGCCGACAACTTTCTCGCGCCGCCTCCTGCAACTGGCGCTTGTCGCTGAGGCCGTAGCCCCTGGCACGGATCTCGGCCCGGCGCCCACATGAC
Organism: Anaerolineae bacterium; assembly: GCA_015486895.1. Lineage (GTDB taxonomy): Bacteria > Chloroflexota > Anaerolineae > JAADDB01 > JAADDB01 > S014-12. Next base: position 796 of record WFQT01000088.1, on the reverse strand, counting down.
GCGTCCGGAGCCCACCAATGAGCGATAGCCTCGTGCACGATGGCACCGATAACCCGCGCCGGGGCCCGAGTCCTCTTTGCCGCCGGGGTCACGCGCCAGGCCTGTTGTGACGGCTCTCGCTCGGCACGGTACACTTTCTTGTCTCCCATTAGCGAGGCAGCAGACGGGGCGAGCGGCTCCAATAATCGAGGTAGAGCTTCATTTGCAATAGCCCTTCTTCGTCTATCCTCGCGCCGCGTTCGGCGCTGCGAGGGAGCATGGTCCAGGCTGTATAACGTGCAGGAAACCTCCTGACCAGCGACCTGACGCCTGCGGGTCAACATTGTCGCAGCCACCCCATCCAAAGAGCACGGCTCCCGAAGCAAGTCCAACACACCCGGTCCTAAGAGCTGACGCAACCAGCCCTTTGCTGTCAGCGTTCCCTTTTTGTTCAGGCCAACACTGCCGCTAATGAGCAACTTTTCCCGGGCCCGGGTAGCAGCCACATAGAACAGCCGGCTCATCTCGGCATCCTCCTGTTCACGGTCTCGTTGTTGGCCCAGCAAATACGCCCCTGACCTCTCCTGTTCCCCTTCCTTCGCCTCTGCGGCTCTATCTTTCCAGGGCAATAAAACGCCCAATTCTGGGTCCAACAACAGGTCAGAGCGTGCTCGCGCCTGATAACCGGCATCGCCAATGACGACGACAGGAAACTCCAATCCTTTGGCAGCGTGGATACTCATAATCTGCACAGCGCCTTCGCCTACCGCGTGGGCTTCTCCCTCGCGACTGCTACTGGTGTTGAGTTGCTCCACGT
>WFQT01000087.1 GCA_015486895.1 Anaerolineae bacterium | reverse complement strand
ACCTTACACACCTCAAAGGAGCCGCTAAAATGAAAAAATGGTTAGGAACTGCCATTGTTGTCATCGTATTCGTCGCCTTGGCGCTGACCTATCAGTGGTGGTTGCCGCCGCTGCTGGGTTTCGTGGGGGCGAACAGTAACGTCATCCAGGGCCTGGAAAGTGCGGTGCAGATCATTTTGTGGTTGGGGGCTGGGTTGGCGCTGGTACTGGGGTGGAAAAGAGCCAGCAAACAGCCAGCGACGACAATCCCAGAAAGTGGAAGCAGTGCCCAGGGCGCGGGCGCGAGCGCTGTTGGGGAGCGGGGCGTGCACGGCGAGGATATTTCCGGCGTCGTAGTTACCGGTGACGAAAATATCGTGACGCTACAGAACATTCAGTCTGCGAAAAAGCCCAACGTGGCGGCATTGGAGCGATCTTACCTGGCCAACCTGCTCACCCAGGCAGGCCAACTCTCGTTGGAAGGCATCGACCCCAAAGCGGCCAGCGAGGCGGAGAAACGCCTCAGCCTAAGCGCGGTTTACACCGCCCTGCTCACGGTGTCACCGGAAGCACATGACCGCCTGGAACGGGGCGAAATGCCGCAGCGAAGTGAAATCCGCCGGAGCTCGGCTTTGCAGGAACTTAACGAGCATAAGCACTTGGTCTTGCTGGGCGACCCCGGCTCAGGCAAGACGACCTTCGTCAATTTCGTTGCCATGTGCCTGGCCGGCGAGCGCTTGGAGCGGGCTGATGTCAATTTGAAGATGCTCACCGCCCCACTGCCGGATGATGATGGCGATGACCGGGATGAGCATCAGCCCTGGCAACATGGCCCTTTGCTGCCGGTGCGCGTCATTTTGCGGGATCTGGCCGCCAGCGGTCTCCTGCCAGGGGCAGGGCATTCGGTCAGCGTAGAGCACTTGTGGAACTTCATTCAGAAAGGAATGAAAGATGCCGGGTTGGCAGCGTATGCTCCCTACTTGCGCAAACGACTTGATAAACAGGGGGGCATCATTCTATTCGACGGCCTCGATGAAGTGCCGGCGGCGGACGAGCGCCGTGAACAGATCATTCGGCTGGTGGAGCAGACGACATCCGCTTTCCCCAAGTGTCGCATTTTGGTCACCAGCCGCGTTTACGCTTACCGCCGCCAGGACTGGGCGCTGAGTGGTTTCGATGCCACTGTGTTGGCGCCCTTCTCTCGGGGACAGATCATCCGTTTTGTGGATCGCTGGTATGCTCACATCGGTAACCTGCGCGACATGTCCCAGGCAGATGCCCAAGGCCGCGCCCAATTGCTCAAACACGCCATTTTTGCCAGCGACCGGTTGCAAGCGTTGGCGGAACGCCCGCTATTGCTCACGCTGATGGCTTCGTTGCACGCCTGGAGGGGGGGCTCCCTACCGGAAAAGCGGGAACAGTTGTACAACGACACGGTGGACCTGCTGCTGGATTGGTGGGAACGGCGGCGTATTGTGCGAGATGCGGACGGCAAGGTGTTGCAGATCCTGCCCAGTCTGGCCGAGTTCCTCAAAGTAGATCGGGAACGTCTGCGGCAGGAACTCAATCGCCTGGCTTATGAGGCGCATGACCGCCAGCCGGAACTGGTGGGCACGGCCGATATCGCCGAGGACGATCTGGTGCAGGCGCTGATGCACATTCGCCGAGATCCCGATCTACGCCCGAACCGTTTGGTGGAATACCTGCGCGACCGGGCCGGCTTGCTGATCCCGCGCGGCGTGGGGGTTTACACCTTTCCGCATCGCACCTTTCAGGAATATCTGGCGGCCTGCTACCTCTCCGATGAAGATTATCCCGACAAAGTGGCGGCGCTGGCTATGGAGGAACCAGACCGTTGGCGCGAAGTGGTATTGTTGGCCGGAGCCAAAGCAGCCCGTGGTTCCCAAAGCACCATCTGGTTGCTGACCGAATCGCTTTGCCAGCATGCCCCGCCGGAGGATGAGGTGACAACGCCATCGGCCGGGGCTTTGTGGGGCGCTTATCTGGCTGGACAGGCATTGTTGGAAAGTTCCGATCTCAGCCGCATATCCGCCACCAATCGACAGAAACTGGACAGAGTACGCCATTGGCTGCCTTGGGTGATACGGGCCGACGAACAGTTTACCCCGAAAGCCCGCGCTTCGGCCGGCGATGTGCTCGCCAAACTGGGCGACCCGCGCTTCCGGGCTGACGCCTGGTTCTTGCCCAACGATCCTTTGTTAGGCTTCATTGAGATCCCGGCCGGGCCGTTTCTGATGGGGGAAAGCCGAGAACAACATACGGTGAACTTGCCCACTTACTACATCGCCCGTTACCCTGTGACCGTGGCGCAATTCCGGGCCTATGTAGAAGCCAGCGGCAATCAGCCCGGCGATTTAGATGCCTTGCGAGACCCTGACACCAGGCCGGTGCTCTGGGTGAATTGGCATGAAGCCTTATCCTATTGCGATTGGCTGACCAAAACGTTACAAGCCTGGCCCCACACGCCCGCCTCTTTGGTGCAACGGTTGGCGCAGGGTTGGCGTTTCACGTTGCCCAGCGAAGCACAATGGGAGAAAGCCGCCCGTGGTACCGATGGCAGCGCTTTCCCGTGGGGTAATGAACCGAACCCCAATAAGGCCAATTACGATGACACCGGCATCAGCGACACCAGCGCGGCAGGTTGTTTTCCCGGCGGGACCAGTCCGTTCGGCGTCGAAGAGATGGGCGGCAACGTTTGGGAATGGACTCGTAGTTTATGGGGGAAAGGTTGGAGAGAACCTGAGTTCATGTACCCTTACAACCGTGTTGACGGTCGAGAGAATCTGGACGCGGCCGCTGAGTATCTCCGAGTGGTGCGCGGCGGGTCGTTCAACCTCAATGAGCTCAACGTGCGCTGTGCGTCCCGCGACGGTAGCGTCCCGAATGGCCGTGGCTGGTACCTCGGGTTTCGAGTGGTGTTCTCCCCATCCACCTCTGAACTCTGATCCTCAGGTCTCTGATCCTCTGGATTTCTGATCTTTAGGGGGATTCCAAAGGGGGTGTCCCTCTTTGGCCGCCGCAGGCGGCCCGCGCGATGCGCTTTCTGCCGATTGAAATCGGTCTTTGTGGCCTTTGGCCGAAGGTCGGCCTACGCCGACCGATCCGCTGATAGGTGGACAACTTTTGTAAAGGAGACTCTACAATGCGTCGTAACAGATTGGCGCTTTATGTGCACTTCGTTTGGACAACATGGGATCGCCTACCTTTGATCGAACCGGCAATGGAACGCCGTCTTTATCGCAATATCGGTGATTCCGCCAAATCGCTCGGCTGTCAAATTCTGGCCATCAATGGCGTGGCCGATCATGTGCACATACTCTTATCCCTTCCTTCTACAATAGCGATTGCCGCGCTGGCAAAAAAGATGAAAGGTACTTCTTCCCGCTTCGTCAACGATCAGTTGCAGCCGTCGACACTGTTCAAGTGGCAAGGGTTCTACGGGGCTTTTAGTGTCAGCCGTTGGGATTTACCCAAAATCGTCAGTTACATCAATAACCAGAAAGAACATCACGCTCAGGATACGCTATGGCCGGAGCTAGAGGATACGGTTGACCAGGCGGATGATGCATCGGGAGTGTTCGCCGATTGAAATTGTGCCCTCCATGGCCTGCGGCCGGCGCTTAGATCGCGCCAATCACCCGATCTTCCGTCGCCGCGGGGCGACGTTCGGCAGCACCCGACGTGTCGGGGGCTGTCCCCAGGTGCGGTTTCAACCGCTATGACGTACGTAGCGGCGCGTTATTATCGCGATTGAAATCACCCCTAAGGCCCTTTGGCCGAAGGTGGGCCTACGCCGCCCCCCTGGTCTTCCGTCGCCGGAGGGCGACGTTCGGCGGCACGCCTCATAGTCCGAATTAATTCGGTTGCTCCCCACCACAACGTCGCCTAAAACGGCGAAAAGGTGTATACTATGCCCGTTGTTAGTTCGCGTGCGATAATGGCCCATAGGTTTTCACCCAAATGGTCCACTGATTCGCGGGCAAAATGGCCCACTTTAGCCGCGATTTGACAGCCGTAAACTGCGCCGGCTGGCCGATGCCTACGCCCGCGGTGAAATCTCCTTCGCAGTCGTGGACACCAGCGTGCAGGGGTGGATCAACCACGTGCGCTACGTCAGCCCCGCTTCGTCAGTAATCAGTATTCAGTGAGCCAGCATACAGTTTCTTCGACCGGTCAGCCGCGTACTCACCAGCCAGTTCAGGCTCATTGCGCGGAACTAATTCGTTCCAGTTCTTCGATTAGGAAGGGCAGGTTCGGTTCATCGAAACTGATGCCAGGCGCTGGAACGCGATGATGTTTGATGTCAGGCGGCAGGTGCTTGTGATGCGGAAATGTCGAAGCCAAAGAGGCGTCGTCAGGATGAGGCTGCGAATCATACCAGTAGAGCCTCTTCGAGCCCTGCCAGGCTTCATACCCGTAACGCACCAGAGGATGAGGCATGTCAGCGAATGCCAGATGCTCTTGCACAACGATCCTGTATCCCCCTGCGATGAGGAGTTCTCCTGTGACCATCGCCAGCGTTGCCCCCCGGCGAACAACGACCAGCGTCGAGGACACAACCGACGGATAGCGTTGCGGTAGTGTGTAGATGAATTCTTCGTACTCAGCCAGAGATCGAAAGGGATTCACGACGGGCCGCTTTTTGAATCACAGTAATCAATGGCGTACTGGCTTGCAAAATGCGAATCACCTCTTCATACTGCTTCTTTCGTTGCAACCAGATTTCGTATGTGGCAGCCCACCCATTCCAATCCAGTACCCAGCTTTCCTCGGGCGGCTCTTCCCCCCGCTCAAAGGATTCGTAAAAAGTCTCTGTCAGTACGCCATATTTGCGCTCATAGTTCAGCAGATATTCTTCTAACGCGTGGATATCACGCAGAATTTCGTCAAGTGTCATGGCATCTGTACCTCTCGATCAAAAACTATGCTAATGAATCACAGCACAACTTCAGTATACAACGGAATAAGAAATTGATCAACGCCCGCCCGCGTCTGGCACATCGGGCCCTTTCGCATTCGGCGGTGAATTCAATCCAGAGCCATTTCACCGGGCGTTAGACGCTTCACGCCGGGGAGATGGCCGAAATGTCCATCGAAAGTGAAGATGCCTTCGCTGCACATTCCTCTCGTAGACTGTGCCTAACGGCCAAGCTTACCTGCCGCTATGGAGCGCCTGTCTGCGTGCGGCACGCACAGGCAGGCCAGCGAAATAGCGGTCAGGTGGAGCGACTTGTTAGGCCATTTATTCCGCATTCAGATTCTTGGCTCCACTGAAAAAAGGCCCGAAAAATTCGCGAAAATTTGCTAGTTTTGCTAAACTGTGGATAAGAGATAGCGAAGTGCTATCAATGAGCTATCCAAGCCTATTATAAGCGAGAACGAGTATGTTTCGAAAGAATGAGCAACG
>WFQT01000086.1 GCA_015486895.1 Anaerolineae bacterium | reverse complement strand
TCAATATGCACATCGCCATGGACAGCGATATCAACGCCTGCCGACAACAATCGGCGCACTGAAGCAGCATGACGGACAGCCACGCGCGCTGGGGTGGGAAATGTGGGGCACGCTCCAAATTCTGCCGTTAAGGCAACATAAGCTGCCAAAACATCGTTCACTTTGGTGGATGTCGGGCCCAAGCGGCGCACAATGCTACTGAAACGATTAACAGTCTGTGCTGGGCCTTTGGAGCGCAAAAGATGTCGAACATAAGCCAAATCAGCCAAAAGTGGTTGACCTTCCTCTGCAAAGGCAATATCGGTATAGCCTCAAAGGCCTAAATCCATACGCCAGTTATCAAGCAAAAACTCTTGCTCGGGGGAAGCAACGCCCGCCTCTACACACAACAAGGCAAAAATTAGTGTTTCTACTTCATGGTAGTCGGGGGGAAACAGGAGATGACACAATTCTAAGCGGGCGAAAATGGCATCCCAACGCTCCCAACGTTCCCTTACAATAGAGTCAATTTCCTCCAAATCGTCATGCTCACCCATATGCTATCTCTCAGCGCCAGATATGATCTGAAGTATACGCATCCGGCGCTATTTCCTTGCGGCGGGCCGGAGGGCGCTCCTGGCCTATCGCATATACTTCTCGTGGCTTCCCACCTGTTTGCACTGGGCCTACCACCCCAGCTTCCTCCAATTGATCCATCAGTCGTCCGGCGCGAGTGTAGCCAACCCGCAAGCGTCGTTGCAATAAGGAAACCGACGCCCGGCCTTCTGCCCGCACTACTTCCACCGCCTTGTCAAACAGAACATCTCGTTGCGGTGAAGAGGCCTTCTCCACCTCAGCGATCAAATCTTCCAAAAGAGGCTGCTGCCGACCAGATAATACCGGCTGTCCTTGCCCATCGGCAGCTTCGCCGCTAGCCACTGATGTCACTTGCTGGCGCCAGAATTTCACCAGACGGTTGGTCTCCGCATCCGACACAAATGCACCTTGCAAGCGCATCAGCTTACTGGAATCTGGTGACATGAAGAGCATGTCACCACGACCTAACAGTTGTTCTGCTCCCGGCACATCCAAAATGACCCGCGAGTCAATCTGACTCGTCACGTTGAAAGCAATACGAGCCGTAAAGTTGGCCTTAATCAAGCCAGTAACCACATCCACGCTAGGACGCTGGGTCGACATGACCAAATGAATGCCAGTAGCACGGGCCATCTGAGCCAGGCGCACCAACAATATCTCGACATCGGCCCCGGCCGCCATCATCAGATCAGCCAACTCGTCTACGAAAATAGCAATGTAGGGTAAACTCTCGTGGGGAAAAGCAGCCGGCGCCGGCACTGGAACAGCCGCCTCTGGCAGCATTTCAGCACCACCATCCTTTGCCAACACTGCCTGAGCAGCGGCTTTAGTCCGTTCCTCCTCCACCAGCTTGTTGTAAGCGTCCAGGTTGCGCACTTTCAACTTGTTGAAGAGCCGATAACGACCCTCCATCTGGCGCACGGCCCACTTTAAAATGCCAACAGCTTTTCCTATGTCAGTAACGACGCTGCCATAGAGATGAGGAATGCCGTTGAAGTTAATCAACTCCACCATTTTGGGGTCGATCATCACGACCCGCAACGTCTCCGGAGTGTGCGTAGTCAGCAAGCAAGAAATAATACCGTTAACACAAACTGATTTACCAGAACCTGTAGCCCCGGCAATGAGTAAATGTGGCATCTTCACCAAATCGGTCACATAAGCCGAGCCGCTTACATCCCGGCCCAGTGCGATTTTCAATTCCCCCTTAGCCTGGCGAAACTGCTCCGATTCCAGCATGCTGCGCAGGGAAACAGTGCTGGTGACGCGATTGGGTACCTCCACTCCCACTAGGGCCCGACCCGGAATGGGAGCTTCAATGCGAATGGGTGCAGCAGAGAGGGCCAATGCCAGGTCCTTAGTCAGCGACTGGATTTTTGCCACCTTGATCTTTGTCCTCTTAACCTGGCCAGTACGCTTGTCAACACGCTCAATGTAGCCCGGCCTCACCCCAAATTGAGTCACCGCCGGGCCACGATTCGCTTCCACCACCTTGGCGGGCACCCCAAAAGCCGCCAATGTCTCCTCGATAATGTGAGCCCGTTGTTGTAATACTTTATCCTCGTCAATTTCCGCATCAGATACATCATCGAAAATCTCGGCCACATTCGGCAACTGCCAAGATATCTCTAGCGGTCGGTTAGATTGTCTCGCCGGCTCCGGTTTGGATCGCGCCGGCGGGGACGAAAGAGCAGGTCGCGGCGTCTGTACAGGCTGTCTGTCACTCTCATCACCGTTGCCCAGAACGTGAATGGGGCGGGACGGAGACGCAGATCGTTGTATGACTTGCCCACCGTTAATGACCAGCGCTGGTTCCTCTTCAACAGTCACATGTCCCCCACCCCGCCGGGAAAGCCAGCGCTGCAAGAAAGAAGAGCCGGAAGGTTTCACTAACTTCGCAGGCGATGGTGACGGCGGCTGCTCCGACTGCGAAGCCCTAGCCATCTTCCAAGCCGCAATCAGGTCGGCGAGGGTAATCTGGAAGAAAACAGCTACCAACACCAGCACCACAACAATGGACAGCAACCAAAAACCAATCGTGCCGAGCCCGGCGATTAATGTTTCTGCCAGCCAAGCACCAGTGTACCCGCCATCCCCTCCCATCGCCGTCGCGATGATCAGGAAGAGCAACCAGGCCACCAGGGAACTCCAGAAGTACCGGACAGGGAAGCGATATGACCCATCATATCCACTGCGCACCAACCAGAAGCCCCAAGCAGCCAGCAAGAAAGGCAGGAAATAGAGTCCAAAGCCAAAGAGAGGGGAAAGAGTTCCTAACCACCATCGCGTCAATTGACCCTGATTAGGAGCCAGTAAACTCAAAATAGTGTAAGTAGCCGTCACTAACAAGATCAAGCCCCAAAAGCGCTCAGAAAAGAGCCAGGCAAGGTTAATCTCCCGTTGGCGACGTGTGGTCTGCCGGCGACGAGAAGAAGTCGTCTTCCTACGAGTCGTTGTACGCTTAGTAGTACGCTTGCTCGTCGTGCTCCCTTTGCGCGAAGAAGTCGTCTTTTTGCGCGTTGCCATGGTTCCCACCTCAATTCTTGCCGCCACAGTGCCTTTAGGGCCAAGCCATATTAGTCACATACTGGAGTCTGGCGAAAACGACGTTTTGGGCTCGACCTAATTATCTTTACCACAGATCGCACTGATAAACAGAGATTTCCCTTTGTTTTTCGACCCAAATCTGCAAAACTCTTTGTTTTTCTGTGACAAAAATAAAACCGCCAGGGTCCGGTTACATATTATAACATAGGCATGTGTTGCCACCAAGCTACCCACCGGTACTTGGTGCCGTCACCCTTTCACCATCACAATCAACAGAAAACAACAAACCGGGCTGAAAGCGTCAATTTGTCAGTAAACGACGAAAGGGATATAATGGCAATTACCAATGGCGGCGTTCTCCCTAAAACGCCGCCTTCCTATTCACAGCGGAGGAAACAAGCTATGAAGTTCCAACAGATGTATCAAGATGAAAACCCGGTACTCTCAGTAGAGATATTTCCACCCAGAACGAAAAAAGGCGTTACCCTCCTCTTCAACGAATTAAAACACGTCAAACGCCACCACCCAGCATTCATCTCGGTGACTTACGGCGCCGGCGGCACCACTCGCGACCGGACATTGGAGTTAGTACAGCAGGTTAAAGAGCGAACTGCGGTAGAAACGGTTCCCCATCTGACCTGCGTTGGAGCATCAAAAGCCGATCTCGCCACTTATTTGGAAGCCGCTATCAACAGGGGCGCCGAGAACATTGTTGCCTTGCGCGGCGATCCTTCCCAGGGAGAGATAGAATTCCAGCCAGCAGTCGATGGTTTCAGCCATGCCAACGAACTGGTCGCATTCATCCGCCAACGTACTGATCTCGGCATTGCCGTGGCCGGCTACCCGGAAGGGCACCAAGAGTGCAAAGACTGGAACAAAGATATCGAGCACCTGAAACGGAAAGTCGACGCCGGCGCTCATCTTGTGCTCACTCAGCTTTTCTACAACAACGCCGACTACTTCCGTTTCCGAGAAGCTGCGACCAAAGTTGGGATCAAGGTGCCTATTGTTCCGGGTATCCTACCTATTGTCAAGTTCTCCCAAGTACAACGAATCACTACCCTATGTGGAGCAACTATTCCCAAGGAATTGACTGAAAAACTCATAGTTCATCCGGACAATTCGCAAGCTCAGCGGGAAGAGGGATTAGCCTATGCAATGGAACAATGCCGGGAACTCTTAGATAACGATGTCCCCGGGTTGCACATCTTCTCACTGAATAATGGCCACATCACCTCCCGGCTTGTGGACGCTCTGAGCGCCTACTTCAATCACAACGTTACCTGAGGACGAACAATACCGAGTCTGATACTGTTCACTGACAAACAGATTTGACGCTAACGGCCCATCTTCGGTAAAATGAGGGCGTGCTTACGCCCTCATCGTCTAGTCTGGCCTAGGACACGGGCCTTTCAAGCCCGCGACAGGGGTTCGAATCCCCTTGAGGGCACAACGTCTGCGCTGCTACGCAGGCGTTTCTTCTTTCTCTGACACAACTACATCCCGGCGTTTCTCTTACTTTCAAGGGAATGCCCTGGAATAAAGCCTGCATCAATTCTTCAGCTACGATCAAGACACTACCTGCGCTCCATGATAACGTTCCTACCCTACTGCGAAATCGCCAATGTCCGGCAACGCATCAAGACTAATTCTCTCCACGACTCGGTATCCAGCAAACGGCACAGGCGCAAGCAGCCACCGATTTGGCCGGGAATTCACTCTTGACTATAATAGCAAATACTATGAAGAGAATTAACACACTACGCCGTCAAGATCGCAACCGGTGGGGAAGCTGGATTCTGGCCTTTCTCCTGGCAATCTTTCTACTCAGCGCCAGTTATACTGGCTATCTGGCCTACCAAACCATCCGTGATTACGTGCGCCGGGCCCCCAGCTTACCCTCCCTGAGTACTATCTTGACCTACCACAGCGCCCACACTGCCATGGCGTACAACAACCAAACCGGCCCGAATCCCAACCGGTTCGTTGCACCTGCACAAAAGTCATCTGCCAACGACCAACTGCAACAGATGCTATCATTGCCACAATGGAACCGCAAAGAGCGAATTAACATTTTGCTCCTGGGCGTGGACCAACGGCCGGACGAAAAGGGACCATCCCGCACTGACACCATGATTGTGCTCACCATCGATCTCAACAGCGGGCGTCTGGGCATGGTCTCCATCACCAGGGACATTTGGGTGCACATCCCAGCCTACGATATCAGTACTAAGATCAACACTGCCTACGCTTTAGGGGAAAGAAAAGGGTACCCAGGCGGTGGTGCTGTCTTAGTCAAGAAGACCATCTCCGACCTAATAGGTTATCCAATCCACTATTACGTCATGATCAACTTCGATGGGTTTCAGCAAATCATCGACCAAATCGGAGGCATTGACATCAACGTGCCCTATGACATCGATGACGACAAGTACCCAGACAACCATTACGGTATCATACATATTCACTTCAACAAAGGGTGGCAGCACATGAACGGGGACAGGGCACTGAAATATGCTCGTACCCGCCACCAAGACAGCGACTACAGCCGGGCACGACGCCAACAACAAGTTATCTTAGCAATAAGAGACAAACTCCTACAACGGAAAATGATCCCAGCCCTCATGCTCAAACTGCCACAAATGTTGAGCATTTTGCGGGGTGCCATCCAGACAGATTTGCCGTTGGACCAAATGATGGCCTTAGGGGAAACGTTACAGAACAGTAACCTCAAGCAAATCGACCGCCTGGTTCTGGATAATCATTACGGAACCGAATCATACAGCGAGGGGGGCGCTTGGATTTTAGTGCCGAATATGGCCAAAATCCGAACCGCTATAGATAAGATTTTCAGTAAGACAAAGGGCACCCCCACACCAGAAGGAACGACCCGTCCGGCGTTGCAGCGGATCGCTATTCTGGAAGCTACAGCCACGCCCGACCCGCTACTAACCATTCGTCGGGAAAAAGCGCGTATTATTATTGTTGATGGCAGCAACCGACCGGGTATCACAGCCCAGTTAGCCCAACAGCTCACTATCTTAGGCTTAGAGGTGATCCAATTCGGAAGCGAAGGCCAAAACAATATTAAGCAGAGCAAGCTTATCGTTTACCACGAGAAGCCGGCAACGCGGGCTTTCCTGCAGCAGCATTTACCTCCATCGGCAATAACCAGTGAGGAAATGAAAAGCAGCAACTCCCTCTTAGACTTTCGCCTGATCCTTGGCTCCGACTTCCAAGGCTTAGAACTAACATCACCATGAGCGGGAAAAACAGCATGGAATGGGAATATCGATATTGTCCGCAGTGCGCTACCCCCTTGGTACGGCGCCAAGCCTTTGGTAAAGAACGCTTAGTCTGTCCTAATTGTAATTTCATTTACTTCGAGGATCCAAAAGTCGCCGTAGCCGGCCTGGTAACGAACAAAGATAAGGTGCTTTTAGTGCGCCGAGCGGTACACCCCCAGATCAACTTCTGGTCCCTACCCTCCGGCTTCGTCGAGGCCGGGGAAATGCCAGATCAGGCACTGAAACGAGAAATCATTGAGGAAACTGGCCTCGACAGCAATGTGGGAGAGTTGCTGCAAATCGAGGCCCTTTCCGCACCGCATAAACAAGGCATCGTCCTAATTTACAGCGTCATTGCCAGCGAAATGGCAGTAAAACCCGCCGATGACATCTCAGAAGCAGCCTGGTTCTCAACAAAGACCATCCCCTGGGACGAATTAGCTTTCCCCTCCACTGAAAAAACGTTACGCCACTGGCTCAGCACCTTGCAGAGCTCAGGAGAATAACCAATATGCCTGTTTTCAGAGACCGCCAGCACTTTTTCAACGTCATGAGCACTTTGTTCAACCGCTTAAACGCCATGCCCAATGCCACAGATGATTTCATCAATTCCGGCTTGACCATTCGCCTGCGTTGTCACGCACCGGAAGTCACCACGGTCATCTACACAGAAGAAGGAAACGAATTACATGTCATTGAGGAAACAGAAGGGGGAATCAATCGACAAGTTGACTTAGAATTAGAAATGACCGCCGACTTGATTCACCAAATCTGGATGGACGAAGTACGTCTGCGGGACGCACTATTCCGCGGGGATATTCGAATTAAAGGTTCACCCTTTCGCGTTCTCCATTTAGCTGAACTGTTCCGCACTGCCGAGGAGATCTATCCCGACATTTACACCACAGTCAATAACTGAAAGCGGCTAAGCTTACACCCAACGTTGTTCTTGCCCTTTTACAGATTGTTGTCACAACCATACTCACTAATTTTCAGCGACTGGATTCTAACCTGCGTTGGTCTCGCTCCGCCGGATTATGATCATGCTACGGGCCTATCGGGGCTATCCGTAGGCCCCAAAGCCCCGATTCTTGCGAAACATCCCCGTGGTGGATATTGCTGGTGGGTAAAAACGGCATCAACCCAGGTTATTGAGAAGATACCACTTGTCCACCTGACTTCGGCGTTACTCTACAACCGCTTTAGCCCCGGGGGTGGAAAGCTTCCAAGAGATCAACTTGCTTGCTTAAGTCAGCCAGAGTCGTTTCCAAGCGCTGCAAGTCACTGCGCCGTAGCAAGTTCAGCCGCTGCATAGCACGTTCTAACGCCAGCAGCACCAGTTCCTCCGGAAATGAAGTTATAGTTACGGCATCATATCCCCCCGTCATGGCAGCACTCTCCTCCACAGAGGGTTCAGCAACTTCCCCAACAGGCAAAGCAACAAAACCAGCCGCTTTCTTTGCAGCCTGAATTAACATTACCAACGGAGAAACAGCCACCGCAGTGAAAGAACGGCGACTCATATTGAGCAACACTCGCGTCAACACAACAGCCGTAACATCATAGCCGCTGCGGACATCGACAACTTTCACTCCGACGCCGGCATGGATCAATCTCTCTACACCATCTAAGCTAATATAGCGCTTGGTGGCAGTGTCATACAGCTTGCGATTCGGATAGCGTTTAATCAAGTGCATAGACAAAACCTGCAACAAGGGGCGACCCATGGGTCGCCCCTAATCCGGCACATTTACCCCTCAAGACTCATCTTGAGTGTGCTCTTGCGCCTCTCGCAATGTCTCAACACGATTGGACAGTTCTGCCACTTGCTGCTTGAGCGCATCAATATCGGCGCGGCTCGGCAAGTTCATACGCTGCAAAACACTTTCCATCCGTTTCTCCACCTCCTCAGACAGATGCTCAGTGGAGGTTTCTACAACCCGCTTTCGCCGTTCTAAAATGTCCTTGACCAAATCGCGGCCTTCATCCTCAGCCAATTCGCCCCGCTCTACCAGCTTCCTTACCACTGCTTCTACTTCGTCTGCCCCTAAAGCCAGGGCACCAACGCCAACCAACAGCACAGAGCGAATTCCACCTAAAAAGGTGCGTTCCTTTACATCACGCTTGCCTGTTTCTGATTCCATGATCGACCTCCTACGGGAAAAAATTACACGCCAAATGACGCGTCGCGTCATAAAACATTATAACAAACCTGATAGAACGTTGTCAAGGAGAAAAGAAGAGTAACAGCAATTCCAAATGTGAGGCTGGGCAATGGCGTTTTTGGTTTTAGCCACAGATTAACACAGATTTTCACAGGATTTTGGGGTTGGCTCAGCGGCAAGGGAGCAGAATTCTGCGCTCCTACTCTCTGTCGCCAAGACGTCGGTCACGGATCGGCTACAAGTGCGATAGTATTAGTTCGTTGTTTTTTGGAATTGCTGGATACGCTTCCCGGCTATCCCTCGCTCTCGCCTTTGCCGGTGAGTTGAGTGACACCAGTATTAGTGATCTGGAAGCGGTCGAAATCATTCGCCACGCTGACAGCAGGGAAAGTGCCCTCCGCTTCCTGCGCCACCTGCCAGCCGGTGTAACGACGAGAAATATGGTTCAAGATAAGATAACGCACGCCGGCCCGGCGGGCCAGTTCGGCTCCCTGCATCGCAGTCAAATGGCCAAACCGTTTTGCCATCTCTGCCTCACTTTGCAGATACGTAGCCTCAATGACCAAAGCATCCACCCCGGCGACAATTTCCGCTAAGCCCTGTGTCCGCCCCACATCACCGATGAAAGCCAGTCTGGCGCCAGGAATGAAGTCACCCAAAACATCGTCCGGCTGCACCACCCGGCCATCATTCAAGGTCAACGACTGACCACTAACCAACAACCTACGCTCCGGGCCAAAAGGTACACCTAATTCAGCAGCCCGCTCTGCCAGGAAAGGACGCCTTCCTTTCTCCTCAAAGAGAAAGCCGTAACACCCGGCCCCGCGATGTCGTACAGGAAAAGCCGTTACGCCAAAATCTTCTGCCTGGAAAATCAGCCCCGCTTTGTTGATCTCGCGATATGAAACTTCCAGCGGCATCCCGTCCCGGCCAAACAGGGCGTCAAACAGGCGCGCCACCCGATCCAAAGCGCGCCGCCCACCATAAATATCCAAAGTGGAGGCCATGTCCCATCGGCCAAAGGTAGAAAGCAGGCCGGCCAACCCCAAGATGTGATCCAGGTGGCCGTGCGTGAGCAATATCCTGTTCAAACGCTTAAAGCCAAGACCACTACGCAACAACTGGCGTTGCGTGCCCTCACCGCAGTCTACCATAAAGCGATATTCATTGTGAATCACTATCGCCGACGACAATCCCCGGGAAAGTGAGGGTGCCGAGGCAGATGTACCCAAAAAGATCAGTTCAAACACACCATTTATCTCCTCACCAATAAGAGAAAACATTGTACCCTACTGGTGGTAGATCGCCAATTCCCACCACTTCCACTTTATCGCCATCACACTTAGCTTGAGTTTCACTTCCCCAATGTGCGGAAACGCACCCATGACGCGAAAAAGCGAAAGTTTGCATCCTCTCCGGCAGTATACATTCGAAAGCGACATCGTTTTTGCTCCTCTAACGGCCTTATGTTATACTTTATTACCGGGTATTTATGACCCAGGAAAACACACACGTTTCTGCGTCGCCGATGGTCGTGCCAACCCATTTGGGTGGTTCCGTTGGCAAAGGAAACGGAGGCACAACGAAGAGGAGGTTGTACATCATGGCTGTCGTTTCAATGAAGGAACTATTGGAAAGTGGCGTGCACTTTGGACATCGCACGCAACGGTGGAACCCACGCATGAAGCGCTACATTTTCACTGAGCGCAACGGAATCCACATTTTAGACTTACAAAAGACATTACGCCGTTTAGACGATGCTTATAACTTCGTCCGCGACGTGGCCCAAGGGGGCGGAACGGTGCTTTTCGTCGGCACCAAGCGCCAGGCCCAACCGACTATCCAGGCACAAGCAGAGAGATGTCGGATGCCATACGTCAACATACGCTGGCTTGGCGGCACGCTTACTAATTTCCGCACGATCCGTGAGCGTGTCGATAAAATGATTGAGCTGGAAAAGTTGCGAGATGAAGGTCACCTACAACGGTTGCCGAAGAAAGAAGCCCTCAAGACAGAAGCTCTCATCCAACGCTTGCAACGCCGTTTAGGTGGCCTGCGCGATATGTCTGACCTGCCGGACGTAGTGTTCGTCGTGGACGTTGGGCGAGAGTACTTAGCCGTCAAAGAAGCTAATCGCCTCAACATCCCCATTATCGCTATGGTGGATAGCAATTGTGACCCCACCCCCATCGACTACGTCATCCCGGCCAATGATGATGCCATTCGTGCCATCAAGCTAATCACCAGCAAAATCACTGATGCAGTCATCGAAGGCAAGCACTTACGAGAGATTACCTTAGCTGAAGAAATCGGCGGTGAGGAAGAAGAAGCCCTCGAGGGCGAAATTGGAGCCTTCGGGGAAACAGTGTATGAGGCAGCAATTGAAGCAGAGACTCCAGAAGCGTTAGCAGAGATCGTTCCCATTGCCGGAGAGGAATTGGCAGAAGAGGTTCCCGAAGAAGAAACAAGTGAGATCAAATCAGTAGAAGAAGCCGCTAACGGAGAAACAAGCGCAATAGAACAAGCCATTACTGAGAACTAAGCTGTCGACTGTTCACACTAAGATTTCTCAAGCTAATTAGCCGACACTGATCACCTAACCCGGCCGGGCCGGAACCAAAAAGCCAATCACAGATTACACAAACTAGACAGGCAAAAAATCCGCGGAAGTTTGTGTAATCTGTGGTGCATTTTCTTACACTATGTACAAGCATTTCACTGATAAGATACTTCTGGACTCTGGCGTTTTTATTTTAGCCACAGAAAAACACGGATTTGGGTCGAAAAGCAAAGGAAAACCTGGGTTAATCTGCGCAAGCTGTGGTAAAGATAGTCAGGTCGAGCCTAATACTTCATCTTCGTCAGACTCCAGATAATAATCAGAATAGTAAAACAAAAGGAGAAAACGATAAATTATGAGCGCTTCTGTCGAGAAAATCAAGGAACTCCGCGCAGCTACCGGCGCCGGTATTTTAGAATGTCGCAAAGTATTGGAAGAGACCAACGGCGATATCAAAAAAGCAATTTCTCTCCTCAAGAAACGAGGCTTGGCCAAAGCGGCAAAAAGGGCCGGCCGGGAGGCTCATGAAGGCATCATCGGCAGCTACGTACATGGTGGGGCTCAGGTCGCGGCTATAGTAGAAGTAAACTGCGAGACAGATTTCGTCGCTCGCACATCGGAGTTCCAACAGTTAGCCAAAGATTTAGCAATGCAAGTAGTTGCTATGCAACCACGCTACCTTTCCGAAGATAACATTCCTGCAGACGTGCTGGAAGAGAAAAAGAGCGCTTTAGGTGAGGATCTACGACAAGCAGGCAAGCCGGATAAGATCATTGAGCGAGCCGTTGAGGGGCGACTGAAGAAATACTACGAGGAAGTCTGTTTACTCCGCCAACCATTTTTCCGCGATAATGACGTAACTGTTCATGATGTTATTCAAGCCAACATTGCCAAGCTGGGTGAAAACATCGTCGTGCGTCGTTTCGTTCGTTACGAGGTAGGGCAATAATTTCATCATGAATGAAATCAAGTACAGACGCATCCTCCTCAAGTTAGGGGGAGAAGCGTTGGCCGGACCGGGAGGGTTCGGCATCGACCCCAACCAAGCCAATTTACTGGCAAACAAGGTGACCCAAGTCTGTCGCCTGGGCGTCGAGACAGCCATCGTCATCGGGGCAGGGAACTTGTGGCGTGGCAAAGACGGTATTGCCCACGGCATGGAGCGCAGTGTCGCTGATCATATGGGCATGATAGCAACCGTCATGAATGCCTTGGCCCTGCGCGACGCCTTAGAACGGGCAGGTGTGGAAACTCGCGTCCAAACAGCCATTGAAATGCGCGCCGTTGCAGAACCATACATCCGGGGACGAGCAGTTCGCCACCTTGAAAAAGGGCGAGTCGTTATCTTAGGCGCTGGTACGGGCAACCCGTACTTCACCACCGATACCGCGGCAGCACTGAGAGCTATGGAAGTAGATGCCGACGTGCTCATCAAGGCCACTAAAGTGGATGCTGTCTACGAAGAAGACCCAGCGATAAACCCGGACGCCAGACGCTTCAGCCGTCTCACCTATCTGGAAGCATTAAACATGCGGATAGGAATCATGGATAGTACGGCCATTACCCTTTGTATGGATAATGACCTTCCCATTCTCGTGCTCAATCTATGGGAGGAAGGCACACTTCTCAAGGCCGTGTACGGCGAAGCCATCGGCACGCTCATTTACCACTGAGCCGAAGAAATAGGAGCCGCGCCGAGCAGACGGATATCTACGACAGTACACTCCAGCCAAAAGAGAGCCGGAAGAATACTTTGCCCCCGGCGATTCTTTTTAATCACCATAGCCGTATTCAGCGCTACAAGGAGAGAAAATCATGCTTAAAGAAGTGAAAAAAGACGCCGAAACGCGCATGGCAAAAGCGGTAAAAGTTCTGCAAGAAGACTTACAGACCGTACGTAGTGGGCGCGCCACCCCCACCCTCATTGAGCGCCTATCAGTGGACTACTACGGCGTTCCCACGCCCTTGCAGGGACTGGCGACCATCGTAGCACCAGAACCGCACTTGTTGATGGTGAAACCATTTGATCCATCCAGCATCAAGCTCATCGAAAAGGCAATCCTGAAGTCGGATGTGGGGCTGACCCCGAACAATGATGGCAAAGTCATCCGGCTCAATGTGCCTCCCTTAACAGAAGAACGACGCCATCAACTGATAAAAATCGTGCACAAGCGGCTGGAAGAAGCACGAGTCGCCGTGCGTAATATCCGGCGAGACGCCGTCCACGATCTGCGCGACATGGAAAAAGAAAGCATGATCACCGAGGACGATCTCAAGTGGGGTACAGACGACGTGCAAGAGCTTACCGACAAATACATTGACAAAATCAACGAGATCGGCAAGGCCAAAGAAGCCGAAATCATGGAAATATGAGCCGGAAGCCAATTCCATGAGCCAAGAATCATCGAAAGAGAACATAAAACACCTCACGGGCGCACTGGATATTCCACCGGAACGTATTCCGCGACATATCGGCATCATCATGGACGGCAACGGCCGTTGGGCCCGTCAACGCGGT
>WFQT01000085.1 GCA_015486895.1 Anaerolineae bacterium | reverse complement strand
TAATCCGTGTAATCTGTGGTTCTTGATTTCCCCGACCACAGGTTTCGCTGATTTTCACAGATTCTTGTTTTGTGTATTTCTAATCCGTGTAATCCGTGTAATCTGTGGTTCTTGATTTCCCCGACCACAGGTTTCGCTGATTTTCACAGATTCTTGTTTTGTGTATTTCTAATCCGTGTAATCCGTGTAATCTGTGGTTGGGAAAGCCGTTACTCCTCCAGCGGCACGAAATATACATCTGTTGGCTTGAACTTGCTCAGCCGGCGGAACTTTGCCTTCACTTTCATGCCCACCCAGTCCAAGCTCGCGTCGTTCGGATCCAAGCCCAAAAGCCGACCCAGCAACAGGGTATCGGCGCCTTCAAACTCCACTTGCACCAAAATATAGGGCGTTTCCGGCAAGAAAGTCTCAGAACCGAAATAACAGACGGTAAAAGTGTGGATCTTTCCTTCCTGGGGTAACTCGACCCAATCGGTTTCTCGGCCGGTGTGCATGTCTCGGCTGCGCGGGGTCGCGTAGGTATAACCAGTTTCCGGGTCCCGTGAGCCTAAGAGTACTTTGTTACTGAGGCCGGCAAACCAGGGCGAATCCTGGCCATAAGAATGAAGGTAAGTGATCGCGTATGGGTCTTTGACGATGATAGGGCGCATCTTCTTCAGTTCGGCTAATGCTTCCGGCGTCAACTCGGTCGGGAAAGGCACATTGAAAAGAACGCTTCCATCCTCTGTTTCTTCTATTTTCTTTTTAATCGGCTTATCGTTCATCGATCATCTCCTCGCTGTGCTAATCACGCTTCTTGTTCTAAGATGCTTACAGTGACATAAGTGCCAGTGCCGGCGTGAGAATGGATTGCACCGCGCTTGGCGTCAGGCACCTGTAATGTGTCGTTGCCGAAATGATCTTTCACCCGGTGTTGGAGTTGCCAGATGGCAAATACTGCTTGCATTAGGCCAGTGGCTCCAACCGGATGGCCACACGCAATCAAGCCGCCGGAAGGATTCACTGGTACCAGCGATGGCTCCGGCAAGTCCAAGCCGTAATCCACCGTCGGCATGAAGGTCTTGCCAGAAGCAGCAAAAGGCCCTCCTTCACCGTAACGGCAAAGTCCCATGTCTTCGTAAGTCTGTATCTCCGAGCTGGTATAGGCGTCATGCAGCTCCACGAAATCAATCTCATGTGGCGGATCGGTGATGCCGGCCCGCTCATATGCCTGCTTAGAGGCCATACGGCCAGCCCTGAAAGAATGCACGCCGGGGTAGCGAAAACCGTGTTCCCACAAATTCTTGTAGTAAGAGCGAGAATCATCGTCTAGCTCATTGGGAAGCGCGTTGTAGCGATAGAAGTCTTCATAAGATTGGTGCGGCCGATCTGCCATACGCATGGCATCAGTGCCCCGGCCAATGGCAGCTACCTTTACATGAGGCAATCGCCGCCCGGCGGCCTTCTCCAGCTTGGCCAAACCATCTTCACTGGCTAAAAGCACCACTGCCGCCCCATCGCTCATCACACAAATGTCCAGTCGGGTCAGCGGCCACGCCACCATGGGGGCATTACGCACATCCTGGATGGACAGCTTGCGCCGCTTCTGGGAGTAGGGGTTGTAGTAAGCATTCATGTGGTTCTTCACCGACACATGGGCGAGCTGCTCCACGGTGGTGCCGAATTCTTTCATGTGCCGGGTAACCATCATTGCGTAATAGCCGGAGTAAAAGCCACCGACTGGATAGTCGAAACTGGTGTCCGAAGCCAAGGCGATAAACTCGTTTCCCTTCCAGGTGTTCACGTGGGACATAGTCTCGAAGCCCATGGCTAATGCGACGTCCATGTCGCCGGACGCCACAGATTTATATGCCTCTTGGAAGCAAAGGCCACCGGTGGCGCCGCCGCCTTCCACTCGGTGCGATGGCTTTGGCAAGAGACCTAAGTAGTCCTGGACCATGATGCCGGCCATGAGCTGCCGCGCGAAGTGGTCGGAGAAATAGGAAACAACGGAACCGTCTACCAACTCGAAAAATTGGGGATGCTCCAGTCCCACGTCGGAGAGCATATAATCATATGCTTCCTTGACCAAAGCAGGGAATGTTTTGTCCGGGCGAGCCTTGGCGAATTTACTCACCCCGCCGGAAACCGCATAAACAGTACGCATGGACAACCTCCTTCCGCGAAAGTAATGGTGAGGCACAACGCCTCATCTGGAAAAACAGGACCTCACCCCCGGCTGACCGCCCATTTGGGCGGCCAGCCATCCCCTCTCCGTCTCGGAGAGGGGAAAATGTGTCGTCGTTGACCGACTGCGACGTCGCCGGCCATCTACTGGGGGGTTTCAGGGGGTGTGTCGCTTAGCCATAGGGCAGGTTGGCTGCGACGTAGCCCCAAGCCCTATCGAGGACGTGATTAGCACATGTTTGCATAATCTCTCTCCAACCTGACAGAGCAGCCTGCCTGCCATCTCCTGAGATCAAATGGAGCTACTTTCCTTCTCCAAGCCAGCGCTGCAAGATATCCGCTAAAGTGGGGCGGCCGATAACCTGCAACTCGTAGCGCACTCTATCTGCCGGATGGCGAATACGCATCACCCGGCGTAAGTCGATGGGTGTACCGATAATCACCAAATCTACCGGCGCGTTGTTCACCGTTTCTTCCAGCTCGTGGATCTGCTCGGCCCCGTAACCCATGGCGGGCAGCACGTTGCCCGTGTTGGGATATTTCGCGTAAGTAGCTTTGATGGAACCGACAGCATACGGCCGAGGATCAATGATCTCAGCGGCGCCGTAGCGTCGAGCAGCTACCCAACCGGCACCGATGGACATGCTGCCATGAGTCAAGGTGGGGCCATCTTCGATGACCAGCACCCTCTTGCCGGCGATAGCGTCCGGATCCTCCACGAAAATGGGGGAAGCAGCGATTAAAATGGTGGCCGTTGGATTCACCCTGCGGGTATTGTCAATTACCTGCCGCACCGCTTCCTCGGCAGCGCTATCCACCTTATTAACCACAACAATGTCCGCCAGGCGCAGATTCGTCTCACCGGGGTAATAGCGCAACTCGTGTCCAGCGCGCAGCGGGTCGGCAACGACGATGTGCAAATTGGGACGGTAGAAAGGCAAATCATTATTGCCACCGTCCCACAAGATGACATCCGCTTCCTTTTCTGCCTGACGCAAGATCGCCTCGTAATCAACGCCCGCGTAAACGATAACGCCGCGGTCTAAGTGTGGCTCGTATTCCTCCCGCTCCTCGATAGTGCAATGGTAGCGGTCTAAATCGGCGTAGGTTGCGAAACGCTGCACAGCTTGTTCGGCCAGATCACCGTAAGGCATAGGATGGCGCACGGCAACAACTTTTTTACCCTGTCCGCGCAGGATATCGGCGACCCGGCGGGTAGTCTGGCTCTTGCCGCAGCCGGTGCGCACAGCGCAAACGGCAATAACCGGCTTAGTAGAATTAAGCATCATGGTGTTAGGTCCGAGTAGCCGGAAATCGGCACCGGCAGCCAAGGCAATGGCTGCCCGGCCCATAACATACTCGTAGGAAACGTCGGAGTAGGCGAATACCACTTGATCGACGCGTAATTCCTTGATCAAGCGGCTCAATTCAGTTTCTGGGTAGATGGGGATTCCTTCTGGATAGCCGGGGCCGGCCAATTCCGGCGGATAAGTTCGCCCTTCGATGTCGGGAATTTGTGTTGCTGTGAACGCTACAACCTGATAGCGCTCATTGCCGCGGAAATAGACGTTAAAGTTGTGAAAATCACGTCCAGCGGCACCCATGATCAAAACTCGTTGTCTCTTCATTGAAACAACCTCCTTTAATATGGTATTTGTAGTCTGGCGAAAATGACGTTTTAGGCTCGACCTAAGTATCTTTACCACAGATGGCACGGATTATATTTTCCCTTGCCTTTCGACCCAAATCTGTGAGATTCTGTGCTTTTCTGTGGCTAAAATACAAACGCCAGAGCCCAGATGGTATATCCGTATATGCGGATTAAGAACGGGATGTAAGCTCACCTGGGGCCAATCGGCAAGCTGCCGGCGTATGTGCCGCTAAATGGCCGGAGGCCTATTCCTGTTGACTCACGTATGCTGTTCATGACCAACCCGGCGCAAACTCGCAATGCGATCCTTGTGTCGAGTAACCATGCTGCCCAATACACCGTTGACGAAGCGAGATGTATGTTCAGCGCCGAATGTCTTGGCTAGTTCAACAGCCTCGTTGATTACCACTCGATACGGTGTGCTAGCATCAGGGGAAATAATCTCCCAGATGGCCAGGCGCAGAATATTGCGATCAATGACAGCTAACTGCTCTATCGGCCGCTCCGGGGCCAATTCCTGGATGAATTGGTCTATCTGTTCTCTCTCCCAGAGAACGCCGTCGAGCAAATGATAGAAAAGATCAATAGCGTCGGGAGATAACTGACTTTGCTCTAAGCGTCCGGCGATGACATCCTCTCGCTGGTGATGGGTCAAATCCAGCTCAAACAGCGCTTGCAAGGCCAATACGCGCGCCCGATGGCGCATCTTCATATTAGGGTTCATTTTGCTCCGCGGCATCGGGATCCTTAATGGCGTCGATATGCACATTTACGGCATGCACGGACAATCCAGTGATTTCCTCTACAGATCGAGCCAGGTTCTGTTGGATTTGTGCGGCTAATACTTTTACTGAGTCACCGCGTGCCGCGACCAAGCGTAAGCCGATGCTCATGCCGTTATCATCGACAATGAGACGGATCCCTTCTGCCTTGGCCTTTTGGGCATGGCGGCTCTCATCGGTCAAATGGGGTGGCTTGCCCACGAGAGCAATCACGCCTGGCTGGCTGAGCACCGTGCGCCGAATGATAGTCAACAAGACATCAGAGGCGATGGTGACACGACCTTTGGCATCTTCCATAACTTGCCATACCTCCCCTACTCTCTCCGGGAATAGCGATCGGCGAACCGATCATTTCAGAAACGGGCGATTGCATTTTATAATCATACGAAACGCCCGCCGCTACGCTCGTGAGATGCTGCCGGGCAGACCGGTGACCTGGTCCGCCTTCACAACGTGACTCATCTGGAGAATGGCTGCAGCGCGTCCCTATGACATCGCCAGCCCACCGTCAACGCTCAACACATGTCCGGTAATGAATGACGCATCATCGGAGGCTAAAAATGACACTGCCGCGGCAATGTCTTCGGCATTGCCTATGCGTCCTAGCGGTGTATCGTCGATAATCTGCTGCCGGGCCTCCTCCGGCAAGACAGTTGTCAGCGCGGTGAGCACAAGTCCTGGTGCTACGGCGTTCACTGTCACATTACGAGAGCCGATTTCCCGCGCCAAGCTTTTAGTAAAGCCGATAATGCCGGCTTTAGAAGCAGCATAATTGGTCTGGCCGGCCTGTCCAACCAGGCCCACCACCGATGTAATATTGATGATGCGCCCGCTGCGCTGTTTAATCATAAAGCGCGCAGCCGCCTTGCTGCAATTATACACACTTTTCAGGTTTGTCTCAATTACCGTGTCCCATTCTGCTTCCTTCATCAAGAGCAAAAGGTTGTCTCGCGTCGTGCCGGCATTGTTCACCAAGATATCAAGGTGCCCAAATTGCTTTTTAACTTGCTTCACCAGTGCCTGGGCTGAAGCGAACTGGCTTACATCTGCCTGCATGGCGACAGCCTGGCCGCCGGCTGACTCAATGGTCGCTACAACATCGGCTGCCGCCTCAGCACTGTGATTGTAGTTGACGACTACGGTAGCCCCTTCTTCTGCCAAACGCAAAGCAATGCCCCGGCCAATGCCCCGGGAGGCACCGGTCACCAGTGCAATCTTCCCTTTCAAGCCTCTCATGCTCTCCCTCCCATGCTTTGGACAAATGCCTTAACAGTCTCTGCCGTACCTAAGCTAAAGCGCTTGCTTTGCCGATGGATTCGTTTGATCAATCCAGTCAACACGTTCCCCGGCCCGATTTCCACAAAGGTATTGACCCCTTCTTCTAACAAATAGTGCACCGACTCTGTCCAGAGGACTGGCGAAGTCAGTTGGGCAGCCAGCAATCGTTTCATCTCCCCGAGATTATGCACCGGGGCAGCGCTGGCGTTAGCGACAACTGGCACTACTGGCGGGCGGAAGTTGATCGATTCAATGACGGCGGTAAATTCATCTGTCACGGGCACCATGAGTGGTGAGTGAGCAGCGATGCTGATGGCCAGCGGCACCACTCGGCGGGCACCTGCTTCCTGGGCCAAGGGCAATGCCCGGGCCACAGCCTCTTTGTGCCCGGAAATGACGACTTGACCGGGGCAGTTATCATTTGCCACCTGAACAGCCGTTTGGCTATCACTGGCCTGGTGGCAAATAGCTTCTACCTGCTCTGTATCCAAGCCGAGGATAGCCGCCATGCCTCCCGGAGAAATCTCGCCGGCTTGTTTCATCAGTCGACCCCGTTCCCGAATTAGCGACAGCGCCTCGGCGAAAGACAGGGCACCGGCTGCCGCCAGCGCTGAGTATTCACCCAAGCTGTGCCCTGCCATCGCTGCCGGCTGCAATTGTGGCAGTTGTTCTTGTAATACCCGCCACACAGCCATACTAACGACGAAGAGCGCCGGCTGGGTGTTAATCGTGTCGTTTAGCTGCGCCTCCGGGCCGTCGAAGCAAAGCTTGCTAAGCGGAAAGCCCAGCAAGTCATCCGCCTCGGCAAAAGTCTCCCTGGCCAGCGGGTACGTTTCGGCTAACGATTTCCCCATGCCTACAAATTGAGAACCTTGGCCGGGGAAAATGAAGGCAACCTTTTCCATGTTTCCCCTATCCATGCTTCAATTTCCTATCCCACATAAAAATATCACCTATTGCGCTCATGGGCATAATTACCGCGCGATGCTACGGACTCACATATGAATTGCTTTACCCTCCACGGCGTGGGCTGCTTCCATGACAACCTCGGAAAGGGTCGGGTGCGCATGCACATTGCGAGCGATTTCGTTGGGCGTCAGCTCCCACATGCGGGCTAATGTCAACTCCGGCAATAGCTCCGTTACCTCCGGCCCCACCATGTGGGCGCCTAAAATTTCACCGTAGTGCTTGTCAGCGATAATTTTCACAAAGCCCTGGTAATCGCCCAGGCCCAACGCTTTGCCGTTAGGCTGAAATGGGAATTTGCCCACGTTTATCTCGTACCCTTGCTCGCGAGCTTGAGCCTCCGTGAGGCCAAAACTGGCAATTTGAGGCTGGGTATAGGTAGCATGCGGCATCATGGCGTAATCCAAGACAACCGTATCTACCCCGGCAATGTTTTCTGCGGCTACAATGCCTTGAGCCTGAGCCACATGAGCTAACATTGCTTTACCCGTTACATCGCCAACGGCGTAAATGCCGTTGACATTCGTCTGCATTCTCTCATCAATGGCAATAAAGCCGCGCTCAGTGTGTACATCTAACGTCTCTAAGCCAATGTTGTCCGAATTAGGCTGCACACCGATGGAGACCAGTACTTCATCGGTGTGCAAGGTCTGCTGACCATCCGGTCCTTCAATGGTGACGTGGGCTCCATCTTTTTCTGTCTTCAAATCGACGACTTTGCTATTAACATGGGTTTTGATGCCTAATTTACGGAACGCCCGAGCCAGTTCCTTGCTAACTTCTTCGTCCTCTAAAGGCACCACTCGGGGCAGCATTTCCACGATGGTGACGTCCACGCCGTAATTGTGCCAGATATAGGCAAATTCCACGCCGATGGCCCCAGCACCGATGATAAGGGCCGATTTGGGCAGATCCTTTTGCACGATAGCCTGGCGGTAAGTGACTACCGTCTTGCCATCCACTTCCATGCCGCGGATAGCGCGCGGCCGGGCGCCGGTAGCCACGATGATATCATGAGTGGTCAACACTTCTGTGTGCCCTTTATCGTTGGTCACAGCAACCTGTGTGGGAGAGAGCAGCTTACCCACGCCGTTGTACACGTCCACTTTGTTCTTGCGCATCAGGAAACCAACGCCTTTGACCAATCGCTCCGAGGCTTTGCGGCTACGACTCATCGCCACGCTATAGTCCGCATGGAAATTATTGAAGCTAAAGCCGAATTCCTTCTGTCGATGTTGCAACGTGTGCATCAACTCGGCATTCCGCAACAATGCTTTAGTGGGAATACATCCCCAATTCAAGCAGATGCCGCCTAATGCCTCCTTTTCTACAATGGCTGCCTGCAAGCCTAACTGAGCAGCCCGAATGGCAGCCACGTAGCCGCCGGGACCACCGCCAAGGATAACGACATTATAGACTTTGTTGTCACTCATGAGTTTAACTCCTCTTCACGAACTCAAACGCTGAGCGCTATCGGTTTTTGTTTTGGTCACTGGGCCTACTCAGCCTGCGTCGTCCGGCGATTGGAAATCGCTGCCACAGTTGCGAAACCTGCCTGCGCAGTTGCATGCCAAACGCCGCCGGGCGATTTTGCAGACGTTGCTGTGGCTTAGAGTCGCTGGGCTGAGTAGCCACAGAAATTGTATCTTCTCAATTTCCTGGAGCCTTGCTCCTACTCTGTCCAGTTTTCCAGCGCCTCTTTGATCGCCATCAAAAAGCGGTCGGCACCGGCGCCATCCACAGCTCGGTGGTCGAAAGAAAGACTCAGATAGACCATGGGCCGGATAGCAATGGCATCGTTGATCACTACCACGCGTTTTTGGATGATGCCCACGCCTAAAATGCCCACATTGGGCTGGTTGATCACCGGGGCAGCGAACAGGCTGCCACCCGTACC
The DNA here is from genome assembly GCA_015486895.1 of Anaerolineae bacterium. Taxonomy (GTDB): domain Bacteria; phylum Chloroflexota; class Anaerolineae; order JAADDB01; family JAADDB01; genus S014-12. Next base: position 183 of record WFQT01000085.1, on the reverse strand, counting down.
GTGGTTTGTGATAGAAAACGTGCTACCGGATAGTTCGTCTGGAGAAAGCTTACCTAATCGGGCCCGTTCTGCCAAATCGTTGACTATCCGTGCTAAACCCAGCAAGTTCTTCTCATCTGCATCGCGGATCACCGGTACCAATAGGCCATCAGGAATGGCAACTGCCATGCCGATGTGAATCCG
>WFQT01000084.1 GCA_015486895.1 Anaerolineae bacterium | reverse complement strand
GTGCTTACCGCTTCAGGCTGGATCCGTACCTCCGGTACAGGAACTACGGGTTTCGAGTGGTGTTCTCCCCATCCACCTCTGGCCACTGACCCTCTGGTCTCTGATACTCTGGATTTCTGATCTTTGTGGGGGATTCCAAAGGGGGTGTCCCCCTTTGGCCGCCGCAGGCGGCCCGCGCGATGGGTTCGGAGCTGCCGAAGCACTTAGCCCATTAGGATCAGTTAGCAGGCGTGTAAAGCATAATCCTGACACGGTGTGAGAACAAACGTTCCATGAATTGCCCTTTAGTAAAATTGCAAAACAACCCCTTTCCTACGGCTCTTGCCGCCATTGAATCGCGCAAATATCTGTTTGCCATGGAGCAACAGGCTAATAAAATACACTAATGCTCGACGGGCCAGAATGGACGGACTGCGGAATCTCCTTCAAGGTTACACAACCTCGGCTGTACTCTATTCATCTGGAAACAGGGTATAATCCCTTCTGCTAACAGGTCTTATCGTTTGACTTTACCCCGTTTTCGTGCGATAATACCCCCGAAATGGCCGATTAACGGCCAAAAAACTCTTCAGATAATTGTTTCAGGGGGGAATGATGAGCACATTTCAGGAGACTGTTTCCGACTTTTTGGACTACCTGCGGGGCGCAAAAAGCCTCAATACGGTGAAAGCCTACCAACGGGCGTTGGGTGATTTCACGTCCTGGTACACATCCACGGTGCAGGAGCGCTTTTCATTGGGCGACGTGGCGGCCATCGACGTGCGAGAATACCAGCGCTATCTGCTGAACCGCAAGGTCAGCCCGGCCACCGTCAACCAGCGCCTGGCAGCGCTGAAAGCGCTTTTCCGCTGGGCAAGGCGGAAAGGGTTAGTGGCAAGCAATCCCACGGAAGTGGTCAACGGCGTGAAGAAGGCCAAGCTGGCCCCCAAGTGGCTGGACAAAACCGAGGAACGAAAGCTGTTGCGGGCGGTGCAGCGCTCCGGAAACGCCCGGGACGAAGCGCTGATCACGTTCATGCTCAATAGCGGCCTGCGGGTGAGCGAAGTGGCCGTCCTCACCCTGGGGGACGTGGAGGTCGGGGAACGAAAAGGCGCGGTGACCGTGCGCTCCGGCAAAGGAACAAAATCACGCACGGTGCCGCTGAACGCCGAGGCGAGACGAGCACTGCAAAAGTATTTGGTCGAGCGGGAAGGCGAGGGTAAAGACTGGCCACTCTTCCTGGGCCAGCGCGGCGATCCTCTGGGTGACAACGGGATTCGTTACCTGGTGCGCAAGTACGCCCGGCTGGCGGGGTTGGAGCATTGTTCTCCTCACACATTGCGCCACACTTTCGCCAAGCGGCTGGTGGACGCCGGCGTCAGCCTGGAGAAGGTGGCGGCCCTGCTGGGCCACGAGGATTTGAACACGACCCGCATTTACACCGTGCCCTCCCTGGACGACTTGGCCGGCGCGGTGGAGAGGATTGGCTGAAGCAGTTCGCGATATTTCCCGGCGCTTGAAGATCGGAACAGACAAGGGGGAGAGAAGAAACTGGAAAGTTGTGAAAATCATCATATACCCTTGACTTTTGGTCTTTAATGCATTATAATAGAAGATGCCAGAGGGCGAAATTCGGCTCCATGCCGTGTGGTTGGGGGGCTGCGGCTATCTCATCCCTATACCCCTGGCGTTTTTCTTTTACGGAGTGTAGTCAGTCCTTCCCTCAAGAGCCTCCGCAGTTAACGGTCTCTTGCGGGTATAATAAATGCCATACCGGGACTCTCGACAGTCGTCAATATCCTGAACTAATCTGAATGAACTCCACAAGTACCGCACGTATCGGTCTTCTCCTCGCTCGTATAGCCTTTGCAATGCCCAGAAACAGTAATCGACCGCTTGCAACCCCCCTTGTTGAGGGGGCGTCGATGGTAATACGTGAAATGGTGCATCGCTGGAAATTCCCCATCGCTCATAAAACTGTCGGCGAGCTTGCTGTAAGGCCATTCTCAATGCCGCCGTCCGATCCGAGCTCCCACGCTTGGCAAAGTATATCCGGTACTCGTCGTCCTTGTGTAAACGGTCTCGGAAGAGTCGCCTCACTAAGTAGTCATACAGTTCGTTCTGGTGATACCGGTACTCCTCTTCCCTCTCATTTCGGTGACGAACGTAGTCCAGTACACGCCATTTATCGGTTACTACTGCAAAGAAACGCAACCCTGGCGTATTCTTGAGCAATGTCATGACCTCTCTGCGTACTTCCGGAAGATCATCCTTAGCATGGAAAGCAATAGCTGTCTTTTTGGCTTCTGGCTGCATAGAAGGGACTCCGCCGAAATACGGATCAGACAGAAGTCGTTGCCTTAGCTCTCCCAAAAATCGGTGCAGGCTATCAGGATCAGCGATATCCAAGAGGCCAAGCATGAAAAAGCGAGAACACCCTTGCTTACCTACCAAAACCTGCCCTTTTCGGCTGAATAGCACGGCATCGCCAGCTTCGTCAACAAAGTAATGCTTCACGCTGTCGTTCTTCTTCACAGAAACTCCTTTTGCTGAAACTATATCGCTCGTCAACACTAAGTTGAGTGGCGAGGGGATGGATACAATTCACGCCCGCTCCCCGAGTAGGTGGAACGGCAATAGTCGACTCGTTTGAAAAAACGACATCTCCTCGTCTGCTCCAATGATAGTTGGACGAAACGGGAAAGCAACTCTCTCTCGTTGGCGTCGCTCAACCCTCGTCCCCTCTTATGGGGATTCCACCGTACATATCTTTTCGATAAACGGAAGCCGGGTCTTTCCAAAGAGGCTGCCGACAAGCTCACGGAAGAGGTCCCAGCTGCGCCAGTCCCAACGTCCATACCTTCCTCTGCAGCACTTTGGCCATCTTCTCGTTTCTTATGCAAAGTTCTCCCTCTCCGGCTCGACTAAGCTGCACGAGGCAACGTAGTATCCACCCTTCTGTCCCTTCGCTTTTGCCTCCAGCGCACAGACGGGAGATCACTAAGTGTTACTATTTTTCCTATGCCGCAAACAGGACAACATCATTGATCAATCCCGGTTCCGAATTCGATCAGATCATACGTTTCGCGTTCCACGCCGATGTCATTCTCCACCAACAACTTGACCAACTCCTCCCCATTCATCAAAGCCACCGGCACGGCGTTGGGCCGGTCGGCTTCCGCGCGTGCACCTTTGCTAAAATTGCTGGTGGTGATGATCAGCCCTTGCTCATGAGTGCCGAGACTGCCCCGCACCTGCTGCACGATGGGTGCCTGCACGTTTCGCTTCCACCGTTTGACCTGTACAGCCATGCGAGTGCGGATCACGTCGCCCACTACCAACGTGCCCCTGACGTCGATACCGCCGTCGCCGCCGTAGGCCGTGACTTCCACCTCCTCAAAGCCCAATGCAACCAGCAATTGACCGATCAGCGCCTCGAACTCAGCAGGTAGCATCTCTTGCAGCCGCTTGTGGAACCGCTTGCGCACCTCGGCGTTGTGCCGTTCGATCTGGAAGGCCAGACCGTGGGCGGCCCATCTGGTCAGGCCAATGTAACCTTTCCCATGCATGACGAACCGCGGTTGTTCCCCGCGACGGGTGCGACGTTTGGTCTCGGTGAGAACTTGGGCGTAGAGTGTGGCCTCCGGCGTCTGGCCCTTGGTGTTAACCAGCTTCAGTTCCAACATTTTGTTTGTGATGTCACGATAGTGCATGGGCCGGCGTTTGCCATACTGCTCCAGAACCGCCTCGGCCGCGTCGGTGAAAGAGAGTGTCGGAGGTCGCAGTTCCGTTGAGATCCCCGGTATCTCGGAAGCACCGGGGGCATCAACAGCGACCTTCGGCACGTACTCCGGCAAGCCCCAGGCACGTAGAGCGAAGACCCCTTTGCCGGTACGCTGGAAGCGGGATGCAGTACCGTGATCCTTAATGT
>WFQT01000083.1 GCA_015486895.1 Anaerolineae bacterium | reverse complement strand
GTGTGCGCAGCCTGTGTAAATCTGTGTCCTATTTATTCTTTGGGTTTTATCTGCGTACGAAGTCTGCGTTAATCCGTGTCCAATGCTTCTTTCTAATCTGTGTGCGCCGACCCTCGGCCATAGGCCTTAGGAGCGATTTTAATCGCTATAACGGCCTATCCAAAAAGAGCGACCATTTGCTTGGGCGTCAAAGGCCTATCTGTGAACAAGTTAATTACTTCAGCACAAGCCAGTTCCGCCTGAGGACACTGTCCTGCACGATAACCCCAGGGAAGTAAATCACCCTCTACCGGATGCAAGGGAGAAACAAACCAATCCCCAATGGGAATGTGCATCCTAACAGCACGTTGTAGAATTTCTGATTTGTTTTGCACGCGCACAGGATAACGCAACATGCCGTGTTCAGCATAATCAGGACGATAGGGCACCTGTAAACCAAAGGATGTCATCCATTTATCATACTCTTGGGCAACTTTTTGACGTGCCTTCACTTTCTGTGGAAGTTGCGCCAGTAGCACCGGCCAGCGCCGATGCTGCAGAGGGCTCATGGCTTGCAAATAACCGGGAGGCATTGTTGTTCCCTGAAGTTCTTCCCCAATAGATGAGCCAACTGGCAACCCAATTCGTTGCGTCAGTAGACGATATAAAGAGATTAGGGTGTAATACAGGGCAGGCATATCTGCCAAAGGACGCACGAGAAGTTGCGCCCACAGTAGAAATTGTTCACGTAGGGATGGTTGTGGCAAGGTCGCGACGAGTTCACCAACTTTGTGTGCGAGTTCATCATCTTGCACATAAGCAACCCCGCCGATTCCGGTTGAAATCGGCTTCGACCATTGAGTGGAGAAAAAGGCGGCGTGCGTATTTGTACCGGCGGGCCGCCCTTTGTACGTCGCCCCCAAGCCATGCGCACAGTCTTCGATCAGATACAAACCATGTTCGCCCGCCAAAGAGATGATAGGGTCCAAATCCGGTGAAAGCCCAAATGTGTTCTGGACGATAATAGCACGGGTTCTGTCTGTCACTTGTTCGGCAATGGTTTCCGCAGTAACGTTATAGGTCTGGGGATCAACATCGGCATAAACCGGCTTGGCGCCTGTATAAATGATTGCATTGGCTACGACAACACAAGTGAAGCCAGGCAAAATGACCTCATCACCCGGCTGAATATCCATTGCCTTGAGAATAGTGTAAAGAGCGACTCGCCCTTTCCAGAAATAGAATAACTTTCGCCGGTCAAAGTAATCAAGGGAAAAGTTCATTGCCTTATTCAGATTTCCAGACATATCTTCGTTTCTGCAGTTTATTGAGCACACCAATCAGCAGGTAAATGCCGTAGGCATTCCAGCGCCGCCTTTGCGGTCTGATCTGATCTTTGCCGGTCAGAGCTTGTCGCACGGCCGCGTAGGAAAATTCGGGGATCTCCAATAGGCAACGCACATTGCCAATTTCAAGCGGTAGATGCGCATCACTGCCAGCGATCGCTGTATAGCTTCCTTCTTGGGCCAATCGGACCGCAAGTTGGTTGGCCATCGCCCGATTGTGCCCGTTGATAATCTCAATCCCATCCAGCAACCCAAGCTGTTTGGGCGTTGCTTTGAAAATCTGCTTCTTGCGCCAGTGGTTCCCCAAGGGGATTTGGTAAGGATGGACCAGAAAAGCCAACCCACCTTGTTCCCGTACTGTTTGGATGACAGTCTCAAACGGCCCGGGGGGAATCGTTTCTCTGACAAAATAGGCCAGCACATGCCCAATATCGGTGCTGATTTCCTCGCCGGGGATCACCAACACGCCATCTTGTAATGGGCTTTGCCAGTAAGGCAACCCGCCTGCGGCTGTATCGTGATCCGTGATCGCCAAAACGTGCAAGCCTTTGCGTTGGGCCTGCCGGATGCAGGCTTGCGGGGAGGCCCACCCGTCAGAAAATCTGGTATGACAATGCAATTCTGCAGCAACCTGGAGCATTATCCCAACATCCCCTCTTGTTCGGGATTCAGACTACCCGATTTCAAAAAACCAACTAAATAGTAAGCCGCCTCTCCGAAAAAGGCCCCGAGATCGTCCCAGAACCAATCATCGTAAGTATCCGCTCCGCCCGGTAGCAGCATGCGCACTGCCTGACCCACTTTTTTGTGCTTCAACGCTCCTATCGCCGCAATGCAATCGCCAAGATACCAGCGTGCCACAACTCCCTCCTGCTGCGGTTTTGCTACGCCTCGTACAGCTTCCGGACCTTCCATAGCAGCTCGATATAACCAGCCCGGGAAATCTACCCCAGCTGCGATCGCCAGGTGGATCGAGCCCCACAAGCGCGGGTTGACCTCAATGAACCAGCCTTCTCCTGAGCCGGGATCATATTTGAACTCCACCATCGCTAACCCATGCCATTCCATTTTATCCAGCAGTGTATGCGCCATCTCTTCCAGCACAGGATTGCGCCTGGACTCTCGCAGCGTGCTTGTGCCGCCGGTGGCCGTCTTCTCGCGCAAGCGCCGGTGGGTAAAGGATGCTAACCGCTCACCTTGCCAATACAAGCAGGAGACTCCCCAGCCCTCGCCGGTGACGCGTTCCTGCACCACCGGGTAACGCTCAGGTACCAGGTTGTATTGTCGGATCAGATCTTGGCAAAGTTGAACTGCTTCACTATCCGTAGTCGGGTAGAATACCCCTTTGGCGCTGTTGCCTCGGCGTAGTTTGACCACCAACGGTTTGTCATTCAGTGCCAATTTCTCTGCCAGTTCCGACGGTGTGTGCCATGAGATCACTTTCGGCACCGCAATACCCCAAGCCTCCGCCTTTGCAATCATGAGAGCCTTGTTGTTTGCCAGTCTGATTTTTTCATGATCCGCCACCGGCAAGATCACTTCGTGCGGTAGTTGTTCCCGGTAACGCGCCAAAATCTCGGTTTCATCATGCCCCGGCAGCAAAAAGTGTGCTCCTGTCTCTTTCAGCAGTACTGCGATGTCCCTCACGAACGCCTCCGGCTGCGTCAGTGGGTTGGAATAGTACCCTGCCAAGCGGGCCAGCCGCGACCCCTGGCTCATCCCCATCCGCCCAACATCGGCC
>WFQT01000082.1 GCA_015486895.1 Anaerolineae bacterium | reverse complement strand
AGCTTGGTGTGCCCTAACTTGGCCGGGCCAGAACTGAAAAGCCAAGGTATCTTCTCAATACTTAGGGGCATTCCCTCTCCCAATTTTGGGAGAGGGAGGAAACCTTTTGCTGTTACTTGATTGTCGCAGCAGTCAAAAATAAGAAAAAGACGACGGAAAGTCCGTCGTCTTTTTCTTCATGGAGGTTAGAATGTTACTTGTGCACGGAACCGTCGCCACGTCCCGTGGAAAAGACTGTTGATTGCAGGTAATTTCCCTCACCGGGCGATTGCAAGAGTACGTCTCTACTGATTGAAGAGGCACTTAGATGGCATCGACACTACTCGTAGTTGATAGAGCCAATCCGGTGCGCCCTGGCCATGGCTTTCACGAACGGCAACTGAAAAACGGCCATCCTGTCGCGGCATTACCAGCAAACTGTTCCCTGCTCGCCGGGCTAAACCATCACCTTCCTGGGAGAAAGCGACATCAAAAGAGGTTAACGTCGTGACTTCTACCCAGTAGACGTTTCCCCGCTGCACGGGGAACGAGACCCAATCTATGTCTCCCGGCACACTGATGCCGTGCCACTGAATTTCATCATTTACAACGATGGGGGAAGCTTGTTCTGGGGTGTTATCTAACTCGAAAGCATCCGTGGCTGTACTGGAAACAATTCCATCTGCCGCCCGAGTGTTAGTTGTTCCGGCGAGAAGTGCCACCATGACGATGATCATTGCCAGGAAATGAAACCTTTGCTTCACTGCGCTGCTCCTTTTCCAATTGTCGCTTTATCTGCTCACCATTATTATAGCGACAGGCAGCGGCAAGTGAAGGGTTTTTTCCTGACGATTTGCTGAGAGTGTATCAAGGATTGTCGAGTTTTGCGTCAAGGATTTAGCGTCCTATTTTGTAGATAGCCGTCGGTCGGCAGGGAACATATTTTCGTTGTCAGTTGGTCTTGTTCAATCTGCCAGTGCTTTTTTGACCGCTGCGACCAGCGTTCCTCCGGCGATGATCTGTTGCATCTTTTCCTCGTGTTGGTACATAACTTCATCTTTAGCGATGAAGGGCACCTGCTGGCGCACCAAGTGGTAGGCGACGGACGTGCCCCGGCCTAATTGTCGCTCTCCTCCCATCCGCCGGCGCCGGAAGTCGATGCCTTGCGCAGCGGCCATCAATTCTAAGGCCAAGATGTTTTCCAGGTTTCGCAAAATGCGCCGTGCTTGTCGTACGGCGATAGGACCGTTACTGTTGTGATCTTCCCAGTTAGCTGAAGTGGGCAGTGTGTCGGCGCTGGCGGGGTAAACCATCGCCTTGTTCTCGCTGGCCAGAGAGGCAGCCGTGTACTGGGTCAACATGAATCCGGAATTGAGTCCTCCGTGCTCCGTTAGGAAGTCTGGCAGGACATGTTGGTTGCTATCTCCATCTGTCAACCGGGCCAGCCGTCGTTCGGACATATTGCCTAACTCTGTCATGGCTAGGCCCAGGTAATCAAAGGCAATGGCCAGTGGTTCTCCGTGGAAGTTGCCCCCGGAGATTGCCTCGGCATTTCCTTCCTCGTCGAAAAAGATGAGGGGGTTGTCGGTGACGCTGTTCAGTTCTGTTTCCAGAACCCAGCGGGTATAGGCCACCGCGTCGGCACAAGCGCCGTGCACTTGTGGAATGCAACGCAAGGTGTAAGCATCCTGCACATCCGAGCTTTCCAAACCGCGTACGAATGTGGAACCGGCCAGTAGCTGGCGCATATGGGCAGCCGTTTCTACTTGCCGGGGATAAGGTCGCAGTGCGTGCAATCGCGAGTCAAAAGCTCTCGGCGTGCCGTGGAGTGCTTCCAGGGAAAGGGCGCCGCAAATGTCCGCAGCGTAAGCCGCATTTTCCGCTTCTACTACCGCAAAACACCCTAACGCTGACATCATGGCGGTGCCGTTGGTGAGGGCTAATCCCTCTTTAGCCTCTAATCGCAATGGTTTTAGGCCAACGCGGGCTAATCCTTCAGCGCCGCTGAGCCGCTCTTTCCGGTATATCACTTCACCTAACCCGATGAGGGGCAAGCTCATGTGGGCCAATGGAGCTAAGTCGCCGCTGGCTCCTAAAGAGCCCTGGCGTGGTATGACGGGGTGTACGCTCCGGTTCAGCATGGTCAACAGGTGTTGCAAAGTTTGTAAGCGGATGCCGGAATGCCCGCGAGCCAGGGTATTCGCTCTGACAAGCATCATGGCTCGGACTTCCGCTTCCTCCAGCGGGCGACCGACCCCTACTGCGTGGCTCATCAAGATGTTATGCTGCAATTGGCTCACCTCGGCCGGGGAAATGCGCTTGTTCTTGAAAGCGCCAAAGCCAGTGGTGATGCCATAGACTACCTGGCCTTCCCTCACGAACCGGGCTACGGCCTCTTGCGCCCGTTGTACCGCCTGCTCAGCCTCTGGAGTTAACCGCACTTCGACGGTCTCAGGGGCTGCTTTGGCCACTCGCATGACCTGCTCGATAGTCAACTGTTTACCATCAATCCAAACGATCTCCATTGATCTTCTCTCCCAACAAGTATTGGTGTTGCTGGTGGATTTGTAACCACGAATTTGTAACCACGAATTGTACGAATGACACGAATGGCACGAATTGTACGAATGACACGAATTGCACGAATTGCACGAATGACACGAATGACACGAATTGTACGAATGGCACGAATGGCACGAATGACACGAATTCGGGCGGATAGTGTGCAAGGCATTTGCCCCGTGCTACTTGCCCCCGGGGCCCTGAAGCACAGGGCTGTAGCAGTGTAGCCCTGCACAGCGCCAATCTTTGCCTGGGCTATCCGTGCCTGGCAAAGATGGACCCAAAGATGAGAACCACGACGATAAACAGCAGCAGCCCCGCGATGGCTAAGCGGAAAGGTGGAGATGTTATGATTTCCTTGACAGGTTCTCTGTTGTTACTGTGTGCAGTGACTTGATTACCACTTTCTGCTGGGAGCGCCAGGGCGGCTACGGCCCGAGCTGGCGTCGCCGGCAACTTCAGGTTCGTGACACCAGTAGGCATTGTGACCGTCGATGTGGGCGTAAGGGTGACGGTCGATACCGGCGTGGCTGTTGGTATCGCTGTTGGTATCGCCGTTGGCGTGGCTGTCGGCGCCGGTGTTGGCGTAGTATTTGGGAAGCAAGCGACTAACTTGATATTGTCTAAATAGAGCACCGTGCCCTGGCCATCACCGTTGTTATAAGTGTAAAAATAGAGCCACAATGTTTGGCCCAACCGGGAGGTCAGGTCCAGAGTGACGTGCTGCCACTCGCTATCTAACTTGCGAGGCAGCTCCAGTGTCCACAGCGTCTGTAGAATCCCTTGTTTTTGCTTATCCAGCAAGAGTAAACCCAGCCGGTCGTGGCAACAGCGATCATTGCTGGCCGCCCGGTACCAGAAAGAAAGTGATGCCGAAAGAGCATCTTTGGGCAATGTGACCTTCTGCTGGGCAGAAGAGTAAGATAAGCGGTGCTGATCGTCCAGGGCGCCTAACTGCACCGCCCGTTGCCCCTCTTTAACGAAGCCAGAGGCAGTTCCAATGTAGTGAGGCTGCAAAGGCGTTGTTTCTAAGCACCACCCGGGGCCCGTGTCATTAGACTCGAAGTCACCGTTGATCAGGATGTTGTGACAGCCGGATGGCCATGGTGTAAAGGTCGGCGTAGGAGTCGGTGTCCATGTTGGCGTCGCCGTTGCCGTGCCGGTAGGAGTGCCCGTGGGTGTGGGGGTATTAGTCGTTGTCGGTGTAATGGTGGGGGTTTGGGTAATAGTAGGACTCTCCGTCGGTGTCGGCGTAGTTGTGGGTGTTGGGGTAATGGTAGGAGTCCCTGTAGGCGTTGCCGTCGGCGTGGCAGTCGCAGTGGGTGTGCGAGTCGGAGTGGCTGTGGGACTATTGGTAGGCGTTGCCGTCGGTGTAGCCAAGATGCTGGCACTGGTGGGCGTTGCCGTTGGCGTCGCTAAGATGCTGGCGCTGGTAGGCGTCGCTGTAGGCCAAGTTGGTTCCAGGCTGGCTGTCAACGAAGGCACCGGTCGGCTTTGCGAACACAGCTCTAAATTCACATCATCCAGATATAGCGCTGAACGCCCACCCAGGCCATCATTGTAAACTCGGAATTGTAGCGTTACCTCTTGCCCCTTAAAAGCGCTCAAGTCAATTAGCACCTGTTGCCAGTTCTGGCTGTCCTGGAGGGCGTCCCAGATGGTCCGCAACGTAGTGTCGGTGTTGGGATCCAGCAGTAACACCTCTTGCCGGTCGCTATCATTAATATCCTCTGCCAGGGGATATAACCACCAACTGAGGTAAATATAGCCGGGCTGATTCGGGATGTTCACCGTTTGCTCCACGGCCGAGTAGGAACGGACATTGCTCTGTGTAACGATTCCCAGCCGCATAGCATAGTTGCCCCCGTGTACTGGCGCTGTGATGTAGTTCGCCGGCCGCGCTGAAGGAAGCAAGAGCCAATTGGCGTTGACCTGCTCGAAGCCGCCGTTGTCCAGAAGGCTCAGGCAACGGTTCTGTGCCTGAACTGCTGACCAGGGCAAGGCGAAACCACCGAGCAGGAAAATAACGGCCAGGAGGATGAAAAGCCGTAGCACTGCTCGTCGCAAGTTGCTCTTATCTCTCGACATGGTCACTGCCCTTTTCCGGGGAAACATCATCTCCATGTTCATGGTGGCCCCCATTCTGTTTGGGGTGAGTCACAACCGGGATCAAACACCTTTGTTCCAATTACTAATTTGTTTTATTTTACCACAAATACCAAGTAAAGCATAGTCTAAAAACAGTTTCCTGTCGGCAGGCGTGTCCCTGTTGTTTTCCTCTCTTCACAGACAACTCCGTTTGCTTGACGACTCCGCTACTTGTATAATGAACTGGAGTCTGGCGAAAATGATAATTTAGGCTTTAGGCTCGACCTAACTATCTTTACCACAGGTTGCACGGATTAACACGGATTTTCCTTTGCTTTTCGACTCAAATCTGTGAAGTCCGGTATTTTCTTGTGGCTAAAATAGAAACGCCAGAGTCCAGTAAAGAAGTGGTTCGTTTGCGGCGTTACGTGAGGTTAATCTGAACACCGCGGCGCAAGACGAATGCCAACAAAATCACCAGAAGGAATGCATCTCATGGGTAATTTAGCCCAGCAACGTTACCGGGAACATCTTTACGCTGTGATTTTGGCTGGCGGCGTTGGCAGCCGCCTCTGGCCACGCAGTCGTTATGCTTCGCCCAAGCAGTTTCTGGACCTTACCGGCCGGGGCACCATGCTTCAGGAAGCATACGTGCGCATTGCCCCCATTATTGCTGGTGACCACACCATGGTGGTTACCAATGCTCGTTACTTGCCCACGGTGCGCCGCCAGCTTGCCGTCCTGCCACCGCAGAATCTCATTGGTGAACCAGTGGGGCGCAACAGCGCTCCCGCCATCGGGCTGGCCGCCACGTACCTGGCACGTCAGGATCCGGACGCAATCATGGCGGTGCTTACCGCAGACCATTTAATCGAACGGGCTGAACAATTTCGCCAGGCTATTCTGGCCGCGGCGACATTGGCGGAAGAAGATTACATTGTGACTTTAGGCATTCAACCGGCCGGCCC
>WFQT01000081.1 GCA_015486895.1 Anaerolineae bacterium | reverse complement strand
TCACCAGTATCTTTAGTGGCACGTCCATCTTCTGCGGATTGCCCTTGGCATCCAGTTTGAACACGCCGGGCGTCCATCCTTCCACCCAGATGGCGTAATCCCACGCATCTTTGGCGGAGACCGCAGCGTTTCGCCCGGGCAGGAGCATCCGCCGTCCGCTCCCCGGCTTGTGATCCACGTCAAGGTACACGTCCAGCGCCTGCACAGCAAGGCCGTTGGGCGAGTTCCAGACGTTTTCGATGGGCCCCTGAATGAAGAACGTGAACACCAGGTTGCCGCGGCTGTCCTCGCCGACGCTGAACTTGGTCAGATCGAAAACACTCTTCTTGAAAACGCCGTCGGTGGGATAGGTGTAAGAGCCGGGGCCGTGGTCGTCGCCCACCGGATCATCGAGGGTGATAACCGGCGTTATGGTGCCCACCTCTGGCATGACCAGAGTTGCCGGGCCGTCGTCCGGCATCATATCCGCCACCCTCTGGCTGGAGAGCACTGCGGCCCGCAGTTTCAACTTATCCCCGGCCTCCAGGTCGCCCAGAGCCGTGAAAGGCAATGCCAGCTCGATGGTGCTATCCTGTAGGCCCGCCTTTACCGGCGTGCCTTTGCCCCATTTGGCGCTGCCCAGTGCCGGCGCTATGGCCGCCTGTGGCTTGCTGCCCTTCCATGTAATCACCACCTCGTAGGCAGCACCGAATCCCAGCGTGACCTTCGGCTCCATCTGGTCACCGTAGCGGGGGAAAGGATCTGCTTTCTCCGCCGACGGCACGCCGATGTAGATCGCTGCAGCGCCGTCCGTGAGGTCAGTCCACGGTCGGGCGGAATCCAGACGCAGATAGAGGTTCTTCTTGTCGTTCCCCATGAAGAACGCCGTCAGAACCTGCCCCGCTGCCATCGCTCCACCCTGGCGTCGGTAAGCCGCCGCTTTCGACCATTCCGGTCCTTTGCTCAGGCCGTCGATGACTGGTGAGATGCTGCCGGTGAGCTGCTGTTGGGGTGGGGGGCTCTTGGCCGACACGATGGGCACGTAGAGGATCTCTGGCACTGGCTCGTTCAGCGTCTTGTACATGTCGATGAGAGTTTGGCGGAACATGGCGTCGAACGACGCGTCGTCGCCGGAATCCTGGTCTGAGCCGTACCACCAGAACCACTCGGAGCCCTCGGCAGCGTAGATCAGGTCTTCCGCTTTGGCGATCACGTCTTTGGGTGCCTGCTTCCGGTGGAGCATGTCGTAGTAGGAGAGCAGTTTGCGGGCTTCTCCCAATCTGTTCCAGGCCTCGTTCTCCTCTGGCTCGCCGATCCAGGTGCTGAAGTCGTGATTGATCCAGGAGCCAGCCCACAGATTCTTCAGTTTCGGTTGCTCCGGGAACATTTTCAGGTATTCCGAAGGCGTTACCGTCTTGATCTCCGGGTCGTTGGATAGATACTGGTACAGATCGTTGAGGAACGCTTTGGCGTCGTTCCGGTAGTATTCCCAGGCGTTCTCGCCGTCCAGGATGACCGTGACTAGATGCGGCCCGGCGGCGCCCTCATGCTTCAGTTCTGCTTTGATATCATGGATGCGGCGGATGAAATCTTTGGCCGCGAGCTTGCCGGACAGGCCGGAATAGGTGAAGCCAACTTTATCGGAAATTAGATGATCACGGAAAATGACAGCCACTTTCTGGCCACTGTGCTGGTCTACGGCGTAGTAAGGACGATAGAGCTTGTCCGCCTCTTTCACTGTGTCTTTACTGTTGCGCGTGAAACCACCCATGCCGAGGGATTTTGCCAGCACTTGCTCGTCCGATGCCATCCACTTGATGCCGCCATCGGCCACCATCTTGACGATCTGTTGGGCGACAGCACCTTCTGCAGGCCACATCCCGCGAGGGGCACGGCCAAAGTGCGCTTTGTAGAACTGGACGCCTTTTTGCACCTGGGCTATAGCGTCGTTGGGATAGGAAAAGCGATGCGGCAGCTTCACATCCGGCATAGCGATTTTCGCCAGATTGGTGTCGTACAGGAGCGGCAAGATGGGGTGAGCATACGGCGTCATGGTAACCTCGATCTGCCCCGCATCCTGGAGTTTCTTGTGTTCAGGGATCACCGCCTTGACGAGCTTCAGGTGCTCGGCGAAGATGGGTGCTTTGTCCGCTTCGCTGAAGTGCTCTTTCTTGGTTAGAGATTTGAACGGCTCCTGTGCCAGGATGTCCGGATCCATCCACGCCAGGTTGAACCACACCTGTAGGTCCCGGTAGTCTTGAGCGGTGAAACTTTGCAGTGCTTTGTCGATAGTAGCGCTGGTGGCATCTCGCCCCCGCTTGTCCAGGAGCGCTTTGTACTGGGGGAACCGCCCGATGACGTGATCCCAGTTGGCATCGAAGAAACGACGTAGGATGAATTGTTTGTCTTCTTCCGTTAGCTGGTCGGCAGGCTTTTCCGCCAGCACCCAGTATTTGTCCTTCGCACCGCTGGCCAGATCGTCCAACTGCCGGATGAGGGACGGCGTCAGATTGAAAGTAACATGGACTTTCGGGTACTTTGCCACGGTGGCGGCCATGTCGTAGTAATCCTTGACCGCATGCATCCGAACCCAGGGCCGGCTGTAGATGCCGGTCTGCGGGTCTTTGTAGTAGAGTGGCTGGTGCTGGTGCCAGACGATGGATAGGTAGATTGGCTGCTCGGTGACCTTCGTAGGCGTCGCCGGGGCTTCGGTTGGCGCTTTGGTAGGCGCCGGTGCCTTGGTCGGAGCCGACGTTGCCGCTGCTGGCGTTGTGGGCTGAGCCGTTGGCGTCGCGGCCGGGCCACACGAAGTGAGGATCATGCTTAGTACTAAGAGCAAGGACATGATCTGAAAAGTCTTGGTATGTGTCATGGTTGATCTCCTTTGTTCCTTGTGATGAAGTTATTTTATGGAGTGTATTGCTATCATACAACAACCAGTTGCCAAGTGACAACATTCAGACACAGTTTATCGTTGACCACCACCGTTGCTCGCGAACGCGGGACCGCCGGCCGGTGCCTAAAAAAGGATTACTACTCTGCGTTAGTGGGTGAAGGCGTGACCGGAATGACACGTAGGCTACCAGCCTTCTTCAGTTCAGCCACAAAGTTGTCAAATTCGCCAGACTTGAAAACGTTATGGCCGGGGCTGCGTGTTGGC
>WFQT01000080.1 GCA_015486895.1 Anaerolineae bacterium | reverse complement strand
CGGCGGCTAGCCATGAGTGAATCCGATCTTTACCGGAAACAGCGCATTGCCATTGCCGAGGTCGCCCGCATCCTGCAAGAAATGGAAACAGGGACATCACCGAAAGAAGTGGCGGAAGACAAAGAAGAGGACACCGCTCTATGACGCCAGCCATGTGGCTCACCGTTGCCATCATTCTCCTCAGCAGCGCACTTTTAGTGAGCCAAAAAATAAGCAGCGACATAGTGGCCTTGCTCACCATTTTGGCACTTAACATCAGCGGCCTGCTCACCCCTGCAGAGGCATTCTCCGGCTTCAGCGCCCCGGCTACGCTTATCATCGCCGCGGTTTTCGTGTTAGGCTCGGGCTTACGCCGCAGCGGCCTGGCCGCCTGGCTGGGCCAACAACTCATCCATTTTGTCGGCTACCGGGAGCGACGATTGACGATCGCGCTGATGCTCATGGCCGCTGCCCTCTCAGCATTCATGAGCAATATCGGCGTCGTGGCCATCTTTTTACCGGTGGTGATGCAACTCTCGGAAACAGCATCCGTCCGCCCTGGCAAGCTTCTCATCCCCCTCGCATTAGCCTCGTCGTTTGGCGGCCTGATGACCACCATCGGCACCCCATACAACATTATCATAGCCAACGCTCTACACACTGGCAGTGGCCTTTCTCTATCAACGTTCGCTTTCCTCCCCTTGGGAGTAACCGCCCTACTGGGAGGAGTTCTCTACTTACTACTCGCCGGGCTGCGATGGCTTCCTTTCACCGGCAAGAAGGCGCCGGGTAAATCGGAACAAGCGGAGCAAGTGGAAACCGGCTACGGGTTACGACGGCTTTTCTACCGGGCACGCGTTCGTTCGACATCGCCGTTGAATCACAGCGATATGACATCTTTGCAAATTGGCCGCCAGTTCGATGTGAACATCGTCGGCGTACTCCCCGTCGGCAGAGAGACAATGTTGCCGGCTGAGAGACAACTGACCATCCAGGCAAATGACATCCTCATCATGGAAGGCAGGCCAGGTGCAGTCAGCCAGATGTGCACGCTCCACGACTTAGAGGTAATGGGCAGGACAACCTTAGGAGAAGTCATCAAGCAGATGCCACCAGAGGACACTTTGGCGGAAATGATCATCCCGCCCCGCTCACCTCTCAACGGCAAAACTCTCTCCCGGTTGCAATTCCGTGAGCGCTATCGCCTGAATGTGTTGGCTGTCCTGCGCGGCCCCATCTCTCACCGGACCGGCTTGGGCTCCCTTCTACTGCACTTAGGGGACGCACTGTTAGTGACCGGACCTCGCGAGAACATCCGGCTGGCGGTTCAAGACGGGGTACTCAGCCGGCTTAGCGACTTGGGCGAAGCGCCAGGCAGCCAGATTACTGCCAAAACCATGCCAATGCTGGTCATCCTGTTAGGCGCCTTGGTGCTGCTGAGCAGCGGCATCATGCCTACCGTCACCGCTATGACTGTCACGGCAGTAGTCATTGTACTTCTGGGTGTGTTGACCCCCCGGCAAATGTATCAAGCCGTTGATTGGAGCACCGTCATCCTCATCGCCGGCCTCCTTCCCTTGGGATTGGCCATGCAAAAGAGTGGCCTGTCGCAAGTAATAGGCCGTAATATGGGAAACTGGCTGGCTCAGCAAGGACCTCGCATGAGCGTGTTGGCTATTTTCCTGTTAACGAGTATCCTAACCCAGTTTATAGGCAGCACCACAACCGCCGTTCTCGCCAGCCCGATTGCCTTCGCAGTGGCTACCCAAACTGGCGTCCACCCGGCACCATTGTTGATCACTATTATCTTAGGCTCCAGCAGTTATTTCCTTTCCCCATACACCAGCCAGACAAACTTGCTCATTGCCGGGCCGGGGGGCTACCGGCCGGTCGATTTCGTCAAGAGTGGCCTCCCCGTTTACCTCCTTTTGCTTCTCATTGCCCTTTTCCTTGTCCCTTACAGTTGGCCACCTTAATGCACCAGGATGAACAGTACTCGCCAAAATTGCTTTGCTGTGTTAAAATGCACTTGTTAAACACGGTATTCGGCATGGTTCATTTCAAAGCGAATCGATCTTTACAAATAGGACAGAAAAAAGCCACGGAAAGACACAGAAAAGGCTGCTTACAGAGGACATTCAGTGAAATTCCGTGTTATTCTATGGCCTGGCTCGCTCTGAAGTTCAGAAGATTTGTAAAGATGTGAAAAGGCCCTTTTGAACCACGCCCGGCTTCCTATTGGATACTGGAATCTGGCGAAAATGACGGTTTTGGCTCGATCAGGCTATCTTCTTCAGCACAGATTGCACTGATCAACACAGATTTTCCCTTGCTTTTCGAGCTAAATCTGTGCAATTCTGTGCTTTTCTGTGGCCAAAACAAAATCTCCAGAGTCCAGTTAGATACTACGTTGCCCGGCCCAACATCTCATCACGGTAACGAAAGACAGCTTATGAATGGAAAACGTCCATTATTACTCTTGCTGGCATTACTCTGTTCTGTTATAGTCGTTGCCCCGGCCAGCCAGGCAGACACGGCAACCATCACCGCCTCGGCAAGCGTCTCCCCCGACATCACCGTTGGTGGAAACGTGGTTACTTACACCATCTACCTACGCAATAGCCACACTTACGACGCTACCAGTTTACACCTGAACGTCCAGCTTCCCGATGGCTTTACATACGTTAATGGCTCGGCGCGGGTTTACGGCAACGGCGTCTACTACGGCCACCCGGCCCCAAGCCAGAACGGCCAGCAACTCGCCTGGCTGTTAAGCCGTCTTCCAGCCGGGAAAGCGGGCAATTATTTCGGCATCAACACTTTCGCCCAAGGACGTTGGCAAAACTCCTCGGTGCCGGACCAACACCTCACTTGGGCCAGGGACCTGATCGGCGACAACGGCACAGTGAAACAGCTTTTTGCCCCCATTACCTTGCAAACCACCTCCGTACCCTCTTACTGGACAGACTTTGTCTGGGATGCTTATAACCACCACCAGGACCTCATTCTACGCTTCGAGGGAGATCACAACGGCAGCCTGTGGTACAAGCCGGAACGGAGTGGCTGGCCTCCTTACAACGACATCGCTCAGCGCTACCGCGCTTTCGTGGAAGGCTTACCGCGTATTAACGGCCGCACGCTTTACATCCAGGTTTGGAATGAGCCAAATCTCAACTTAGAGTGGAGCGGCCAGGCCGATCCGGCGGAATATGCCCGCTTTTTCAGCGCCGTGGCCGACGCCATTCACGCCATCGGTGATTCCCGGGTCAAAGTGCTCAACGCGCCCCTTAGCCCTGGCGGAGATTACGATAACTTAGCGTTTATCAACGCCATGCTGCGCACCAAGCCGGAAATCCTCTGGAAATTCGACTACTGGGCCACCCATCCCTACCCAGACAACCACCCACCGGAGTACAACATCCACGACGGCACCGCCGGCAACGTCAACCGCCTCACCATTGACAGCTACCAGTTAGAGTTAGCCCAGTTAGCCGCCTGGGGGCGCACCGGCGTCAAAGTCATCCTCAGCGAAACGGGGTACGCCCTGGGACAAGCCGGCTACGGTTGGCAAGGCTATGACCCTATCAACGAATGGAACCGAGCCGACTATATGCAGCGCGCCTTCCGAGACTACTGGCGCATCTGGCCCGAAGTCCGTGTCGCCGCTCCGTACGAGCTCAGCGACCCCGATGGCCACTGGAGCGTCTGGGACTGGATCGTGCCTAACGGCACTCATCACCCCCAATTTGACTACGTGCGCCCGTTAGGCAAATGGGGAGAAGCCAGCGGCACATTAGTGCTTCGCCTCCAGGCCCGCACCCCTGTTTTAGGTTACTCTTCCAATTTTTACCTCAACGTCTGGGGCAGCTACAGCGGCGGCAACCTGCCTACGCTCAATAACGTGGCCGCAGTGTACCTGGTGGCCCCAACACCAACGCCCACACCGACAGACACCCCCACGCCAACACCAACGGCCACGGATACGCTGACCCCCACCGACACGCCAACGGCTACCTCAACGCCGACATCGACGCCAACACCCACAACGACACCGACAGCCACGGTAACGCCGACAGCCACAGCGACAATACCAACGGCTACACCAACAACGACTCCCACCGCTACCAACACGCCGGTGCCGACGCTCCCGCCGACGCCCGCACCACCAGAACCGATCACGCCCACACTGGTGTCGGAGCCCAGGGTCTTAGCTTACTGGCAATTGACAACACCGGGGCAGCGTTTAGCCCTGGCGCCAACGGAGCAACGTCTTTACATCAGCCAAGGTGACCGCATTACCGCTTACGATGCCCTTAGCGGAGCTACAAAAGAGGCTATCACCATGCCGATTGCTTTGCCCAGCATCAGCGACATGAGCTACACCGAAGCTAACAAACAGTTACAATTCATCGCCGGAGAACAGCTTTGGACTTACAACCAGGCTATCACGCCGACAACGTGGTACTCACGCTCTTTGCCCGGCCAGGCTTATGCAT
>WFQT01000079.1 GCA_015486895.1 Anaerolineae bacterium | reverse complement strand
TCTCCCCTGCTTGGATGCTGGCGATAAGCAAGGAAGCCAACCGACCAAAGCGATAGCGGCCCAGCAATGTCAAATAGCGCAACTGCTTCACCTTATGCGGGCGTTTCTGAGCCAGCAACAGCAGAGCATCGTTAGAGAGCACCTTGAAAGGTGGGCGGTCGAGCCTTTTGGCCTCGTTATCCCGGAAGGCAAACAGCCGGGCTAACACGGCTTGCTGCCGTGGTGTGAACTTCCTGACTCCTGGCAACCGCCAAAAACCTTCCGGGTCAAATTGCTGCTTTTTGACCTCTCTCTGAGCCAAGCTTGTAAAATCTTCCTCTGCCTCTTCCAGTAACCCACGGGCGATCAGATCGGCCCGCAGCCGGTCCCGCAGCCATCGCAGGTAATGCGTATCTAAACGAGCGTAGCGGAGCTGCTCTGGCGCCAGGGGACGTCTTCCCCAGTCTGTGCGTTGCCATTTCTTATCTAGTTGGATTTGCCAAAACTGTTTGAGAAGGGAGGCCAGACCAAGCCGGGCGTAACCTAAGTTACGGGCAGCAATCATGGTGTCGAACAGATTGGCAAAAGTAAAGCTGAAATTTGCCTTGAGGACGCTAATATCATATTCCGCGGCGTGGAAGATTTTCTCCACACTCGGCTCGGCGAAAATAGCCCCTAGCGACGAAATATCCATCCCGGTCAACGTGTCTATAATGTAATCGGTTTCCGGCGTGGAAATTTGGATGAGGCAAACCTGTTCCCGGTAAGCGTAAAGGCTGTTCGCTTCGGTATCCACCCCGATAATGGGCAAATGATGCAACGTCTCAACCAGGCGGTTGAACTCCGCTTGCTCAGTGATCAAGATCGGTGGCGGCAAAGTGATTTCGGCTATAGGTTTGCTTGTTGGATTCATTCGCAACTGCCCGCATGTTCATTTGTCCTCATTATGGGCTCAGAGCATAGCTCTGTCAAATCGACATAGTAACGGCAGTTGAATCTTGACCGAGATTGTGTTATAATTTTTAATAAGTAGCTTTCCCTTGTTGTGGACTGTGATATGTTGTCGCAACAAATATCGGTTCACATGTATGAAAAGGAGGTGTCCTTTTGCAACTGACCGATTATCCTCGCCCTCCCCTGGACAATGGACGGGGTATTCACTGGGCTCCTATTGTTCAACACCCTTCCGGTTCGGTGCTGGATTATTGGTTGCATGAACTCTGGCAGATGCACGTGACCTGGGTGAAGCTCTTTGACGATGGCCACGGCTCTTCCCTGGATTTATGCCAGAGATTGCTCGACCAGGACATGATGCCTATAGTACGCTTTTACCACCCTGGACAGAACCCGTATCGGTTTTCGACGGCAGAAGTGGAAGCAGTGCACCGTTTGGCCAGGGCTGGAGTGCGCTATTTTGAGATCAACAACGAGCCGGATCTCCCTAGCGAATGGGTGGGAGGGCAGCGCCCCGATAGCTGGCTGTTATCGGTAGCGGAGAATTTCCTGGCAGATGCGCGAGACATCCTTGACGCCGGCGGGCTACCCGGATTGCCGGCCATGGCTTTTTCTGGACAAATAGAGCTGGCGCAGGCGATCCTGGAGCGGGGTGGCGGAGAAATTTTTGCTGCCGGGGCATGGGTTGCGCTTCATAACTATGTTCTTAACCGTCCGTTGGATTATCCTTTTGATCCGGTGAACCAGGAAGGCCGGCCATTGACCCAAACAGAATATAATGCCTATACTTCCTGGGAATGGGATGGTCACGCTATAGCCGAGATTAACCGCTGGCGTGAAGACGGCAAGCGGCCCGGCGCAGAAATAGCTGACGATCCTCTTTGCTTCAATGCCTATCGCCAGGTCGGCGAGGGCATTGCCGACCTGTTGGGGTACCCCTTGCCGATCATTAGCACGGAGGGCGGCGCTGTAACTGGTTGGAAAGATGACCGGCGTTATCCCCGCCTTAGTCCCCGGCTGGCTGCCGAGATGACTGTGCAAATGAACCATTTCATTGCAACTGCTGCCCCCCCATGGTACTTCGCCATTTGTCATTGGCTGTTAGCAAATCGCCAGATGGATCCCAGCCAGCCGGATTTCTGGGAAAGCCAAGCGTGGTACACGGATTGGTGGAATGATACTTTCGGGCTGTCCGGCGTGTTGCCGGTGGTAGAGCAAGTCAAGGAGATAGGCCCACTGCCGCGACTAAACATGATCCCCGGCGAGGCACAGGCTTTCCTCAGTGGTCAAATACAAGATGAAGCCGGGACGCCGATAGGAGGCGTCACAGTTACTTTGCGGCAAGGCAATCAAGATATCTGCGAAGTGGTGAGCAATAAAGATGGCCGGCTCACGTTTGGCATCCTGCCGGCGGGCGCTTATGAGCTCTTCGTAGCCGACCGGGGACAAGCTGGCCGCCTGGACCTGGCTCCCGGCGACATGCAAGAGATCGCCTTGACCTTGCATCCCCTGATGGTGGAGCCTGAGCCTATTGCAGAAACACCAACTTTTGCTTACGAACTATCTTCGCGAGAGATGATCCACCTTGACACTGCAGAAATGGGACTTACAGTTCAAGGGAAAGTCATAGATGAGAACGGCGATGGTATTGCCGGCATTCCATTGCGGTTGCAATGGCAAGATGTTGAAGAGAAATCACTTTCCTTGCAAACGGAAACGGGTAGTATTCCGGAGGAAGATGCTGGCTTTTTCCGCTTCCTGGCACCCACAAACCATGCTTCTTTGCAAGTGATCGCCGGCGACGGCCAGAGCGAACCGCTGCCCCTAAGTAGTGACGAAGGTGACACGCCTTATAGGTGGGAAGTGATCTTCCGCCGTCGGCTAACGGCATTGCCGAGAGAAAGCGCACAAATTTTAGGACGTGTGCCGGGGGGCCGGGTGGGCCAGGAGGTTGTCTTGACAGGCTCGGGAGGCGAACGGCGGACAACGTTGGATGAGGAAGGCCGGTTCTCCTTCAGCAATGTGCCGGCCGGCACGTATAAGCTGGAACTCCAGTATGTCGGCGTTATGGATTATCGCCTCGCTGTAAGTAAAGGGCAGACAGTCAATGTGGAATTCCCGATGCGGAGTGTCATCCAGGGGCTGGTGAAAGGAGCTTCACCTGACATGACGGCCACCTTAGTTGCAGAAACACATCATTGGACGCGCGCGATAGCCATCTCCACACAAGGGCAATTTCGCTTCGCTGAGCTGCCAGCAGGGCGCTACCATGTTTGTCTTGACGATTATACCACCGATAGTCTTTTCTTGGATGGACTGCAGGCATATCGCTTCCCGTTGATTGATTTGCGACCACCTGATCGAGCCACGTTACAGGTGACGGTGCGGGCTGAAAATGGAGACTTGTTGCCGGAACAAGGGGTCACCGTGCAGCGAGGAGATGAAGTTATTGCCCAAGGGAAAACGGCGTTGAATGGCCGGGTGAAGTTTGAACAGTTATCGCCCGGCGAGTACCAGGTCAGCTCCATCGAGGGGAAGCTTACTGTCGCGGTAACATTGGCCAATGATGAGCAGGGGGAGGTGCTGTTACAGCCATCCAGGGAGGAAGAGGTACAGGCGGGAGAAACCGTCTCACCGGGTGGTGAGATGGCACCAGAACGCGCGGCTCAAAAGCCGGTGTCCATACCGACAGAACCTATGCCAGTACCGACAGAGCCCATGCCGGAGCCGACAACAATGGCACGACCAGCGGTGGAAAAGCCATTGCGGCTTTACATTCTCTTCCCGGTGAATCAAGTCAGTGATAGCAGGGCCAGGTTCTTGTTGGCCCAAACGTACATTCGGAGAGAGCGCGCCGGCAGCAGCGGTTTCAACCCAGAAGTCGCTTTTTTGGCCCAGAAGGTGGTACTCCTGGGTAGCGAAGAGGATTTCCCACCCGACTTTGTGTCTGCGTTGCGAGCTAGCGGTAGTCAAGTAGAGCTACTGAGCAGTGACCTGTTTGAGTTGGAACAACAGTTACGCGAAAAAGAACAAAACGTGCTCTGAAGGATTAAAAGATGGCCTTATTTCTTGGCAAACGTTTACCGCCGCCGCAGATTGCCCAACCGACTGCACCGGGAGAACCAATCAATGACGCTACCTCATATGATGTAGAGACCTATGCTGCGGAGAACATCCCTGGCCAGCCAGTCTGGAAGGTCGTGCGAGTGCATCACTTGTCCCCCGAAGAGAACCATAACGGCCATGCGGCATACCTCACTTTGTTAGACGAGGAAGGACAAATGTTGACCGGCCAGGTTATCCGTGTGGACTGGGGCGCTGGGCAAGAAGAGATTACAGCTAAAGGTGAAGGGCCTTTCTCGTTAGTATATTCTCTGACGCCGGGGTTTGTTTATCGTCTGTGGGTGCAAGGGGCGCCATCAGATGAGGTGGTTGGGATACACACTTATCATTCGGTGGAAAAGGGAGGCAACAAACCGCGACACCACTCTTTCGCTGTAACCTGGCAGCGGCAGAGTTTGTCTCCTGCAGAGAAACCATTACCACAATCAACAGCGGCGGGAGAAGGATCGCCAGAGACATTAGGGGTATCTCCACGAGAGATGGCGGCAGAGCCTACAGTCCAGGCAGAGCCGTTAGGGGAGACAATACCTCCCCTCCTGGCGATAAAAAACCCTTCCGAGAGAGGAGATGTAGAGACAATGCCTGAAACGACAACACCTGCGCCTACTGCCAAGCCCATCCCGCATTATGTCCTTTTTGGGCGTCCTTTTGCTGCCGGCGTCAAGGCGCGTTTAGCGCTCTCTTTGGACTATTTGTGGCATTTCAGGTTATCATTTGGATTTAACAACATTCAGGCAGCACGTTTAGCCCGTCAGGTAACCATCATTGCCGACACAGAAGCGTTAACGCCGGAAAAAGAGGTATTATTGAGGCAAGACGGTTGCCAGGTAGAGCGACTAGACTTGCCACCTGATCAACTGATGGCAGAGTTGCAACAGCGTGTGGAGGCTGACCGGCCATTTCCTGGCGCTGAATAGTGAGTAGGAGAGAGGAAAAGATGGGCGAGGGTGAACAACAAAAATCTTTCTGGCAGAAATTCGTGGCTTGGCTGATCAATGCGCCGGGGAAAGAGACCGCATTGTCCACTGCAGGAGCCGAGACGCCTACCGTGCCAATGGAAGCCGACATTCCAGTGGATGATGTGTCGGCGCCGGCTCTCCTTGCCTGGAGCAGTGTTGAACAGATTACAAACTTGCCCGCCTCCGCCACCGTGGAAGCGGCAGTTGATCCGGAAGGCCGGGTACATCTCGTTTGGGAGCAAGAGGACACGCTTTACCACTCTTTCTGGACCGATGGCGATTTGTCGGTACCAATTCCGGTGGCTATGGGCAAGGCGCCATCGTTGGCTGTTAGTCCTGGAGGCAGCTTGCATTTAGTATTCAGTCATGTTTTTGAGGGGCGGCAAGAAATTTTCCATACTTCCTGGCAAGATGACTATTGGACGCTGCCACGAGACGTTTCGCACACGGATGGCATTTCCTCTATGCCGACTATCGTGGTAAGTAACGATAACCGGCCCCAGGTAGCCTGGAGCGATACTTCTTCCGGCGACGATTTTCCTCGGATTTACCATGCTGAGCTGGTGGATGGCTTTTGGGTGAGTGCTCCGGTACCCAACAGCCGCGGCGCTCAGCCATCTGTAGCCGTAGATGCTCTGAACCGGCTGCATGTCGTTTGGCAAGATAAAATACCCACTACCGGCGAGAATGACATTTTCCACATCCAGCGTCAGGGGGGCCAGTGGTCGGTGGCGGAGAATGTCTCCGATACGCCTAATGGTGATTCCGTGGCACCGCGGGTGGCTTGCGCTGAGGAGGAAGGGCATACGTACATCCTGTGGGAAGAGTTCGCCCAGAATCACCACGTTATTAGCTTCGTTCACGGACAGTTCGCTCGTTGGTCGTGGGCAGAAGTCATTTCCGATGACCGGGCGTCAGCCTCTCAGCCACGGGTGGCAGCTACGACGCGCGGTTGTTTGCACACAGTCTGGATGGCCTCGGGGGGGCTATTCTATCGGGCACGCGGTATTGGTCTTAATGCTCATTGGGGACGACAGGAGCAAATTGCTGTCGCCAAGGATCTTGTCTGCTTGGCTCTAACAGCCGATGCTAATGGCCGAGTGCACCTTATCTGGGCTGAAAAGGCCCCCGACAATACGGCTATTTACTACCGTCAACGCGAGGCCCTTCTTAAAGCACGCGCTTTCACCTCCTCAGTCTTTTGATGGCCATGATTCCTTGCCTGGCTACTCAGCGTTAAAGTTACCCTTGCTATGTTGACCATAAGGAGCAAACAGAGACAAGTCGGCACGGTATTGGTGGGCTTGGCCATTGGCCTGTTGTTATTCTGGTTGCTCTGGCGCTACTGGGACCGAATGTCGTTGCTATTCGCCCAGGCCGACTGGCTGAAAGCTTGGTTTAGCCATTGGGGTGTATTCGGGCCGTTATCTTTTTCTCTGTTGAACGCTTTGCAAGTGGTCGTGGCACCGCTGCCCGGTTCTGCCGTCGGCGTGACTAGCGGTTACTTGTTCGGCTGGCCGGTGGGTAGCCTTGCTGCTGTTTCCGGGATGTTGTTGGGCGGCTGGCTGGCAATGCTGATTAGCCGCAAGTTCGGCCGTTCTCTGGTGAAAGAAATGGTAGGATCGCAGCGAATGGCCCGTTGGGATCATTTAGCCCGTGAGGATCGTCGTTGGCCTTGGCTGATTGTTTTCTTGGGCCCTTTCGGCGATTTTGTTTTCTACGTGGCCGGCTTGAGTCGCGTTCCTCTTTGGCAACTGGTATTGTTAGCATTGATCAGCCGGGGACCGGCGGTGGCGGCTTCGGTAGGGATAGGGGCCGGCCTGCAGGTGCGCTCTCCCCTTTACGTTGCCTTGAGCGTGCTACCATGGCTTGTGGTTGCTATCACCGGCACGTTAGTCTACGAGAAACACAAGAACGCTTTGCAACAGCAATCAAAACCGCTGGGAAAAACTAAAACATTTTGATTGCCGGCATCGCGTGCGCAGAAGTGAGTCATGTGTTCAGGAGGATGTTTGGCAATTTTGCGCTTGATGTCATGTTGCCCGTCATAGCGTATAACCTGTTATTTGGTATAATTTAGCAGTATCTGCTTGGTTCCAGGTAGAAAAGGCCAATACATATTTTCAGGTCGGCGATACGTGGTCAAAGGGATATAGGGAGACGATTCTCCTTTCACCGATTGCAGCGCATCAGGCCCTATTTGACGCAAGATGATTTCTTTGTACTGTCTCGATATTTAGGGGCACCAGGCTTCCGAAGTTTCCGAAATGCTGTTGAATTTAGGCTTATGGGCGCTGAATTTTGGGAGCCTCTCTGCCAAAAGCTAGAGGTGGGCATGATTTCGAGGAGGCAAGGTATGAGCATACCGAATTTAACTGAACACTTTTTAGAGCTGATTCGGCGTTCTTCCACCGACCTGCCAGAGGATGTCGAAACGGCTTTGCGCCGGGGACGGGATCAGGAGGAGGAAGGCTCGGCAGCACAGGCAGCTTTGGATACTATTCTGGAGAATGTGCGCATGGCTCGGGAACTTTCCACTCCCATTTGCCAGGATACCGGCACGCCGATCTTCTATGTCTGGTATCCTGAAGGGCAAAGTACAAAGCCATTGAAAGCGCAGATTCTGGAAGCAACGCAGGAGGCTACCAGGAAGTACTATCTGCGGCCAAACGCCGTGGACTCCCTCACCGGCAAGAATTCCGGCGACAATACCGGGATTGACTTTCCCACCATTCACTTCGAGGAATGGGGAAAGGATAGCCTGCTGGTGAAGTTAGTGCAAAAAGGGGGCGGCAGCGAGAATGTCTCCCGGCAGTACACCATCCCCAGCGCTGAGTTCCCGGCCAGCCGTGATCTCAAGGGAGTGCGCAAGGCGATCTTGGATGCTGTCTGGCGGGCCCAGGGCAAGGGATGCGCCCCCGGGGTCATCGGCGTAGGTATTGGCGGCGATCGTGCTTCCGGCATGATAAAGGCGAAAGAGCAGCTTTTCCGGAAGCTGGGCGATGTCAATCCCGTACCTGAGCTGGCAGAATTTGAGAAATCGCTGACAAAGGAGTTAAACGAGTTGGGTATTGGCCCCATGGGTTTCGGCGGCAAGACGACGGTTATGGGCGTCAAAGTAGGCACGGCCCACCGGCTGCCGGCCTGTTATTTCGTTTCCATCGCTTACATGTGCTGGGCACTGCGCAGGCGCACGTTAACTTACAGTGACGGTCAGGTCACCATTGAATAGGGAGGGAGAAAATGGCGGTTTATAAACTGACAGTACCCATTAGCGAAGAGCAAGTTCGCGCCCTTAAGGTGGGTGACCAGGTCCTGCTCAGCGGGGTCATCACCACCGGGCGGGATGCAGCCCACAAGTATATAATTGAAAACTTCATCCGGACGGATGCCGTGCCGGCAGCGGAAGAAGCGTTGTACGAACAACTGCGGGGAATCTTGAATGAAGGTCTCATTTACCATTGCGGCCCGGTCGTGGGGCAGCGGGATGATGGTAGCTATTACTTCGTAGCCGCCGGGCCGACCACCAGCATCCGCGAGGAACCGTACGAAGGGGAAGTTATCGAGCACTTCAACATGCGCGGTGTTATTGGCAAAGGTGGTATGGGGCCAAAAACTTTAGCAGCTTTGCAGAAAGTAGGCGCCGTTTACCTGCACGCTGTAGGTGGCGCGGCAACATTAATCGCTCAAAGCGTCAAGGAAGTGCTGGAAGTGCACAAAAAGGAGTTCGGCGTTCCGGAGGCGTTCTGGGTAATCCGGGT